>JADGCE010000170.1 GCA_015229095.1 Magnetococcales bacterium
ACCCGCATTTGGAATAGCCACACTCCAGACAGGTATCGCAGCCATCCAGACGCACCACCGACATTTGACTGCACTTGGGGCAGAGGCTGCCGCCGTTCAATCCCCCGGCCTGGGCTGTCAACCGTTTGGCCTGCACCTCTTCGGAAAGTTCCGGGGGTTGCAAAATGCCGATGTTGGTCATATGACGTTCCAGACATTCACCGATTTCGGCCACCAGGCTGGGCATATATTTGCCCCCCGGCTTGAAATAGCCGCCACGGGGATCAAACACCGACCGCAACTCCTCCACCAGAAAGGTGGCATCCCCGGCATGCCGGAAAACCGCCGAAATCACCCGGGTCAGGGCGACGATCCAGGCGAAATTTTCCATGTTTTTTGAGTTGATAAAAATTTCAAAGGGTCGCCGTGTGCCGTTGACCACCATGTCGTTGATGGTGACATACAGGGCATGTTCCGACAAGGGGGTTTTGATTTTGTAGGTGGCACCCTGCAGCTCCGGGGGGCGTTTCATGGGGGGCGGCATGTGGACGACGTGGCCCTCCTCCTCACGCACCACCTTGGGGGGGCTCTCCTGGGTGCGCTCCGGCGGTGGCGTGCCCTCCGCCTGCTCCTGCGCCACTTCGCATGCGACGATTTTTCCTTCAATCCTGACAGCCATACCTCTCTCCTGCCTGTGAGCCGTTATCCTTAGCCTGCCCGCTGCGCTGCGCTCTTCTCACAGACGGCCATAGTACCCCTCCTTGAGGGCATCGTACAGGTTGGCCGCGCTGTGCAACTCGCCGTCATACTCCACCTCTTCATCCCCTTTCAGAATGACCGTGTTGCCGTCGGCCAGGGTAAAACGGTAACGGGTGGCCGCCAGATCCGCCTGCTTGACCAATACCCCCTGGAAGGCCTCCGGGTTGAAACGAAAGGTGGTACACCCCTTCAGGCCCTTTTCATAGGCGTAGAGATAGATCTCCTTGAAATCGTCGTAGGGAAAATCCGCCGGCACATTGATGGTCTTGGAGATGGAGGAGTCCACCCATTTTTGCACCGCCGCCTGCACATCCACATGGGCGCGGGGATGGATGACATTGGCGTCGACAAACTGGTCGGGCAGCCGTTGGTCCGCCTCTTCGGCATAGGGGTCGGCAGCGGGATTGACCAGGAGGCGATAGGCCAGCAGCTCAAAAGAGAGGACATCCACCTTTTCCTTGGTCTTGCGCCCGGCCCGGATAATGTTGCGGCTGTATTTGTGGGAAAAGCTGGGTTCGATGCCGTTGGAGGCATTGTTGGCCAACGAGAGGGCAATGGTGCCGGTGGGGGCAATGGAGGTGTGATGGGTGAAACGGCAACCATGCGTGGCAATCTGCTCCCGCAACTCGGCGGGAAATTGCGCCAGATAGCGGCTGTAGCGCGCCAGCAACCGCTTGCCGGGGAGGGCATCTCCCACCCGGATGCCATCGTTTGCCATCTCCGGTCGCTGGGCCAGCATCGCCTCGGTCACGGTGAACAGCTGTTCCATGATGGGGGCAGGCCCCTTTTCCATCGCCAACGCCACCCCCACCTGCCAACCCACCAGGGCCATCTCCTGGGTCACCTGCTCGGCAAATTGCAGCGATGCGGGATCCCCGTAGCGCATATTGAGCATGGTCATGGCCGAGCCCAACCCCAAAAATCCCATGCCGTGCCGACGCTTCCAGAGAATTTCCTCCATCTGTTCAGGCAGGGGCAGGCCGCTGATCTCCACCACATTGTCCAGCAGACGGGTAAAAACCTGCACCACCTCCCGATAGGTGGACCAGTCAAAGGTTGCCTGGGGGGTGAACGCATGGCGGACAAACCGGGTCAGGTTGATGGAACCCAGCAGGCAGGCGCCATGGGGGGGCAACGGTTGTTCGCCGCAGGGATTGGTGGCGCGCACCACCTCGCAAAACCAGTTGTTGTTCATCTCATTGACCTTGTCGATGAGGATGAAACCCGGTTCCGCATAGTCATAGTTGGAGCTCATGATCAGATCCCACAGCCGGCGGGCGGGCAACTGCCGATAGACCCGACAGGCCACCTCTCCCCGCTCGTTGGTGCGGTAGCCGCTGGTCACCGGCCAGGGTCGATAGACCAGGGGCGTTGCCGGGTTGGCCAACTCCTGCGCGTTGGCCGGAAAGCAGAGGATCCACTCCTGGTTTTCCTGGACCGCCCGCATGAAAGGCTCGCTGATCAGGCAGGAGAGGTTAAACTGGCGCAGACGGCCATTTTCCCGTTTGGCTCGGATAAAATCGGCACTGTCGGGATGGGCGACATCGAAGGTGGCCATTTGCGCCCCCCGCCGTCCCCCCGCCGAGGAGATGGTGCGGCACATGGAGTCGAAAATATCCATGAAGGAGAGGGGTCCGGAGGTGCTGGCACCGGCACCGGCCACCAGGGCCCCCCGTGGGCGCAGGGTGGAAAATTCATAGCCGATCCCGCAGCCCGCCTTCAGGGTCAGACCCGCCTCCCGCACCATGTCGAGAATGTCCAGCATGGAGTCGCGGATGGTGCCGGAGACGGTGCAGTTGATGGTGGATGTGGCCGGCTTGTGGGCCTGGGCCCCGGCATTGGAAACAATCCGTCCGGCGGGAATGGCCCCATGGCGCAGGGCCCAGAGAAACCGCTCTTCCCAAACGGCCTGTTGATCCGGTGCCTCCACCTGGGCGATGGCCCTGGCCACGCGACGGTGGGTGTCATCCACCGTGGCATCGATGGGAACCCCATCGACTGTTTTTAGACGGTATTTGCTGTCCCACACATCCCAGGAGGCGGGCTGCAAGGCGGTATCCTCCAAGGGGTCAGGGGGATTGTTTTGTGTGTAAAAATTTGTTTTCATTATTTTTTTCCATTTCAATCAACGAAAGCGAACGGTCTGTCAGGATAGCCTTGGATGGCGTAAAAAGCAAACATCCCTCTCTCTCCGTCTGGCAAAAAAAATGGCGGAAAGAGATCATCCTCCTGCAATTATGGAGTGACAAATCTTATTTTTTTGATAGACTTGCCCCCTCGTGGGCGCAGGCTCTCCCTTTTGCGATGGTAACGACATGGCTCTTTTACCCATTTTGACCGCCCCGGACAAGCGCCTCAAGCAAAAGGCCCTGCCGGTTGCCGATGTGAATCAAAAAATACGCCAACTGATGGACGACATGCTGGAGACCATGTATGCCGCTCCCGGCATCGGCCTGGCCGCTCCCCAGGTGGGTGTTCTGCAACAGGTCATCGTGGTGGATGTCGGCAGCGAACAGGCCGAGCAGCAGCAGGCGGCGCCCTTGCTGCTGGCCAATCCGGAAATCATCCGTGCCGAAGGGGAGCTCCCCTGGAAGGAGGGGTGTCTCTCGGTGCCTGACCATGTGGCCGAGGTGTTGCGCTCCGCCAGCATCCAGGTGCGTGCTCTGGACCGCAACAATCAAAGAATTGAGATCCAGGCCGCCGGATTGTTGGCGGTCTGCCTGCAGCACGAGATCGATCATCTCCACGGCACCCTCTTTATCGACCATCTCTCCCGGCTCAAGCGGGCGCTTATTTTGCAGAAGCTTAAAAAACAGAAGGAAAAAGAGAAAGAGTGATGGCCTTCTCTCCCTGGCGCATCGTGTTCATGGGCACGCCGGATTTTGCTGTTCCCAGCCTGGAGCGGCTCTGCGCCGGTCCGAATCCCGTGTTGGGGGTGTTTACGCAACCCGACAGACCGGTGGGGCGTGGGCTGAAGCTGACCCCATCCCCGGTCAAACAGTGGGCGGCACGCCAGGGGATTCCGGTTCTGCAACCCCCCCGTCTGCGCAGTGCCGAAGCAGTGGCGCTCCTGCGCGACCTGCAACCGGATCTGATCGTGGTGGTCGCCTATGGGCAAATTCTCTCCCCGGAGGTCTTGGCCATCCCCCGCCATGGTTGCCTCAATGTGCATGCCTCTCTGTTGCCCCGCTGGCGCGGGGCCGCTCCCGTGCAGCGGGCCCTGCTGGCCGGGGATTCGGAGTCGGGCGTGACCCTCATGCAGATGGATGCCGGGCTGGATACCGGACCGATGCTCAGTCAGCGCCGACTCCCCTTGACCACCGGTATGACCGGTGGGGAGCTCCACGACCGGTTGGCGCAACTGGGAGCGGTGTTGTTGCAGGAGAGTTTGCCCGATTTGCAGACCGGCGCCCTGATCCCCACCCCCCAACCCGACACGGGCGTCACCTATGCCGCCAAGATTACCCCGCAGGATGAACAGGTGGATTGGGGACAGCCCGCCGAGCAGATCAAACGGCAGATTGATGCCTTGAATCCCTGGCCTGCCGCCCACACCCGTCTGGGTGGTCAGACCATCAAGCTGCTGCGGTGCCGGTTGGGGGCGGGCACGGGGGAGAAGGGGCGACAGATTGCGGTTCAGAAGGAGGGGCCGGAGATCGCCTGTGGCGAGGGGAGTCTGGTGGTGACCGAGTTGCAACCGGCGGGAAAACGCTGCATGGCCGCCGCCGATTGGTGGCGCGGGCAGCCGACACGCCCAGAGGATCTGTATTGGGGCGCGTAGAACGCGCACCCACAATCGTTTTATAATCAGGGGTCCAGGGGGATTATTCCCCTGGTGGGGTCCAGGGGCAAAGCCCCTGGCGGGGTGCGGGGCGGAGCCCCGT
>JADGCE010000171.1 GCA_015229095.1 Magnetococcales bacterium
ACCCCGTGGGACAATGGGAGCGAGGCGGGCCACTCACAGCTTGAACATGAAAAAGGCCACGGTCAGATAGTTGATGGAGCCCACCATGTCGATAAAGGCCAGGGCCAAAGGACCGGCGGCCACCGCCGGGTCAGCTCCGAGCCTCTTGAAAAAGAAAGGCAGAGACATGGCAATGGCCCCGGAGCAGGTGATGCTCAACATCATGGCGAAGCCCAATGTGATGGAAAGTTGCGGGTTTTGAAACAGCGCATAAGAGGCCACGGCCAGACAGAGGCCATAAAAGCCCCCCTGGATAAAGTTGACCGCCAACTCCTTGAACAGCAGTTTGAAAAAATGGGAGTTGTGGATGGTGCCCAGGGCCAGGCCGCGCACCACCACAGCCCCGGTCTGACTGCCCGCATTGCCCGACATGCCGATGACGATGGGAAAGAAAAAAGCCAGTTGCACGACAGCGGCCAGGGTATGTTCAAAACCATCCAGAATGGCAGAGACGATCAGATAGGCCACAAAGGCGGTGATCAACCAGGGCACCCGCGCGCCAAAAATCTGGAAAACCGACTGGGTCAAAACGTTGGGATTTTTGGAACCGATCCCCGCCATTTTCATGATGGAGCCGGTATGCTCCTCCTGGATAATGTCGATCAGGGTGTCGATGGTGATCTGCCCCACCAGCATGTCAAACTCATCCACCACCGGCATGGCCAGCAGACGATAACGGGAGATCAGACTGGCCACCTTGCCCTGGGGGGTGTCCACATGGACCTTGATCAGCCGGGAGTGGGTGAACTCTTTGAGGGTTTTGCCGGGCTCGGCCAGAATCAACCGGCGCAGGGAGCATACCCCCGTCAACCGCTGCGCCTCATCGACGACATAAAGATAAAAAATGGAGTCGTGGGAAGAGAGCTCCTGCACCGCCTGGATGGCCGCAGCCGCCGTCATGGACTCCGGCAAGGCGAGAATGTTGGTCTCCATGAGGGCACCCGCCGAGCCCGCCGCATAGGGCATGGGTTCCAGGGCGGGGGATGGCTCCTGGGGCCGCAGCAGAGCTCCCCGCAGACGCCGGGCGGTCTCCTCATCCAGGGTGCCCAGGCTGCGCTCCCGCTGTTCCGGAGACAAACATTCCAGAATGGCCACCACCTGCTCCGTGCCACTGTGGCTGAGCACAAACCGCTGATGAGTGGCCTCCAGCTCCGTCAAAATCTGGGCGGCATGGGAGGCGGCGGTGATGCAGGTGAACAACTCCTGGGTTTTATGTTCCGGGAAGCCGTTCAGGACCGGGGCAAGGTCCGAGGGTTTTAATTTGTTCAACAACTGGGTCAGATGGACAGAGGCCCCCCGGCGATGCAGGCGCACAATGGCCTCGGCAATGCTGCTCTTGGTTTGCGCCGGTGGCGGGGTCTTGTTGTCGTCCAGGGTCATCATAGCCATAAGAACACCTTTCAATGTGGAATAATGGGTTGGGTTGACCCGGTCAGCCGGGTCGACCGCCGGTCGGGCCGGCCTGATCTACAGCCCGTACACCAGGGAGGCGATCACCAGATAGTTGATTACCCCCAGCACGTCGACCGTCGTCAGCACATAGGGTCCACCGCCGATGGCGGGATCATGCCCCATCTTCTGCAACAGCAGAGGCAGACTGGAGGCGATCACCCCGGCGTAGGTAATGTTGCTGAGGATGCTGATACCCACCACAAAGGCCAATATACTGCTTTTGAAAACCACCAGGGCGTAGGCGGAGAGGCAAATGCCATAAAAACAGCCGATCAACAGGCCGGTTTTGGTCTCCTTGAAGAGCAGGGCAAAATAGTCGTTGACCGTGATCACACCCGTGGCCAACCCCCGCACCGCCACCACGGCGGTTTGACTCCCCACATTGCCCGCCATGCCAAAAATCATGGGCATGAAAAAGCTCAATTGAATCACCTGGGCCATGGTATCTTCAAACATGCCCAGGATCCAGGCCGCCGAGAGCCCCCCCAGAAAAGGGGCCGCCAGCCAGGGCAGACGGTTTCTGGCGACGCTGGTGATGGCCTGGGAGATGATGCTGAGTTTATGTTCGGAGTCCACACCCACCGCTTTCATCATGGATTCGGTGTCGGCATCCTGGATGACATGGATCAGGTCATCCACGGTGATGATACCCCGCAGCATCCCCTGATCGTTGAGCACCGGGATGGCCATGAGGTCGTGCTGGGTAACCAGCTTGGCGGCCTCCTCCTGGGGGGTGTCCACGTTGACCGTGTGCAGTTGGCGCTCCATGATATCCTGGACCTGTCGATCCCCCGGAGAGAGCAACAGTTTGCGCAGGGAGCTGACCCCGGTCAGGCGGTTGGCATCATCCAGGACATAGACATAAAAAACAAACTCATGGTAGGGCAGCCCCCGCAAGGCCTCCAGGGCCTCCCGGGCGGTGGCGCTCTCCTGGATGGCAAAAAACTGGGAGGTCATCAGATTACCCGCCGTATCCGGCAGATATTGCAGCAAATTCTGCACCTCTTTCTGGGTTTCCTGCCCCAGGGCGTTCATCAGGGTGGTCCCCACCTCAGGGCTCAGATGGCTGATGATCTGGCTGCGGGTGTCGGGGGGCAGGCTTTCCAGGATGGGGACCGCCCGTTCTAGGGCGCAGGTGGTGATGATATGGGTCTGAAAATCCTCGCTGAGGGCCTTGAGCACCTCACCGGCCTGTTTGGAATCGGTGATCAGATTGAAGAGATCCGTTGCCTCTTCCATGTCATCCGATGCGTTGAGCACCAGGACAATATCGCCAGGCAACAGCCGGCTGATGATACGGGAGAGTTGCGCGTTGGCGCCCTTGAAGTAGAGACGCCGGATGGTCTCCACATAGACAGGGGCGTGGCTGGTCTCCAGGGGGGTTTGGGGTGCATCCACCACAGTCATGCTCATATAGACGGTATCCCTTGTGGTTGTGGCGGTGCGAGACAACCCTGGGATGGCGGGGCGAGCCCTTCTGGTGCGTTCGTCACGCCGGGGAAACGGGCAGTGTGCAAGGGAGACCTGGCCAGACCAAAGGGCGAACCGGCGCGCCGTCATCGACTGAGCACGCGCCGCACCCTCCCGGGCACGACGACAACACCCCCGGCGCGCCGCTTGCCAGAAAAGCAAACGAGAGGCGCGCAGGGGTCATCGTCCAACCAGGGAGTCGCAGGAATAACACGCTGCCCGTTCACCTTGCGCCAAGCCGGACAAACCGCGCCCGCTCCGGATCTCCGAAGATCCGAGGGGGCACTCGACAGGAACGACAAGAAAGCGGGATCTATTGGGGGCGGGCAAAAGCAGGGAGGTCGAAGGAGATGGTTTCCCGGTTCGACGGCTCCACCGATTTGCGGCGAACCCAATCTGTAACCATCCGTATGTCCACACACCCTCCGATAACAGTTAATACTCCCGCCAGTGTAATCTCTTGATCCATTGGCCGTCAAGACCCATAATACATCTGCGTCGACAAAATTTTGCTGATGGCGGTTTTCCCACAGGCAGCGGATTACGGCCTTGCAAAATCCGCAACAGTTTTGTTACCCTGAATATCGTGTGACCTTCCTGCTGTTCTCTGCCATTGTCGTGCTCTGTGCTGTTTTTTCCAGGTGTTGTTGAACGAACGATCCGACAGCGCCGGGGCAGAGTCCTGGGAATGGGGCCGTTTCCGTCATTGTGAGTCTGCCTCCACGAAAATCGGCGCGCTTTTTGCGGATCCTGTTCGCGGCCATGTCGTGGGTGGGCTGAACGCCCTTCTGCGGAGAGGTGGTCACCGGTTGGCTTTTGTCCATGTACCCAATGAGAGGAATGAAACCATGAAGGATGATGCGGACGTTGCGGGAACGGGCCCGTTTCGGGTGATTCTCCTGGCGACAGACGGGTCAGAGTTTTCGGCAGGTGTGGAGCGGGTGGGGATAGCCATGGCGGCCCAACACCGGGCGCATCTGTTTGCATTGCGTCTTCTGCTGGCGGATGCGGGCACCGATGCGGCCATTGTCGAGGAGCAGGAGGCCGCTTTGGGTTTGGAACAGGTGGGCAGCCAGTGTGCGGAGATGGGTGTCCAGTGCACGCCTCTGCTCAAACCCAGCGACGATCCCAGCCAGGGTATCCTGCAGGCCGCCAGGGAGGTGGGAGCCCAGTTGATTGTGCTGGGTCGGCGGGGTCGGCGGGGCCTGGCCAAAATGATGGTGGGGGAGGCCACCAGCAAGGTGCTGGACAAGGCAGGCTGTTCCGTGTTGGTCGTCCCCCGGCTCTGCTCCTATTGGGACAACGGGGTGTTGCTGGCCGTGGACGCCCTGCAACCCGAAGAGGGGGATCCGGTGGCCCAGGCTGCCTTTCGTCTGGCCCAGGCGGCCCAGTTGCCCTTGACCATCCTGACCGTGGTCGAGGAGGATGAGGAGGAGGAGCAGCGGCGCGCCAGCAATCAGGCGGTCAATCGCCTGGTGGCCATGGCCAACCTGCAGGGGGTTGAGGCGACCGGCCTGGTACAAGCGGGAGAAATGGATCCGGTCACCCTGGAGGTGGCCCGCCAG
>JADGCE010000172.1 GCA_015229095.1 Magnetococcales bacterium
GACAACCAACGAGACTACTTCTTGGCGTTGTTGTCCTTCACTTCCACCGGTGCAGGGGTGCCGGTCTTGGCATCGCCCTTGGCGGTGGCTTCGGGTTTGGTTTTGTTCGCATCCTGCCCGGTCTTCTGCTCCGTACCCTTCGCCTCTGCCACCACCGTGCCCTTGCCCGCCTCAGGAGCGGCCTTCTGCACCTTGTTGTCAACCGCTGCGGCCACCGGGTGAACGGCATTGCCCGTTGCGGGCGTTTCGCTGCCGGCAAAGGCCGCGCCAGACAGGGCCAAAGAAGCTGCCAACATTGCCACACCCATCGAAATCTTGTTCATCGTCTCTTCCTCTTCCAGTGATATTTGAATGTCGCCCAGGCGACTTGTCTGTTTTGTCTCGACCGACTCTGCAGCGGTCTTGCCTACATGGACGGAGCTCCGTTCCCGGTTTGTCGCACCATCCGCTTTTTTTTTTGGAAGTCTCCTCTCCGAGCAGACAACGGTTCCCTGGCACCCAACTGATACGGGCATTGTCGGCGTGTGGAACACCACTGTGTCGCATTCACCGGCTGGATGGTGAGACCGCTCCACTGACAGAAGCTGAGAGGTACTTGCACGATCCGATCTTTTCGGATAGGGTGACAGGCTCAATGCGATGTCGTGGAGAACAGATCATGGAACAGCCCTTTTATGACATTCACCTTTTTTGCTGCGTCAACACGCGGGATTCCGGCCATGTGCGTGGCAGTTGTGGTCAACAGAACGCATTGGATTTGCATGGCTATCTCAAATCGCGGGCCAAGCAGTTGCCCAATGCGGGACGCATACGCATCAACACATCCGGTTGCCTGGACCGGTGTGAACTGGGACCGGTCATGGTGATCTATCCGCAAGGCATCTGGTATCACTATCACACCCAGACCGACCTGGATGAAATCCTGAATCGCCATATCGTGGGTGGCGCGTTGGTGCAACGGTTGTTGCTGACCCATGAGGCCGTTGCACCACCGTAAAAACATGGATCGCAAACCCAAAACTGAAGCCGCCGCCCATGGCGGCTTTTTTAAAAATATCCCATACTTTAAACTGTTATAAAAACAAGGTCGATGCACCCGACCGATGGGCATGCCTCTGTTCGGTCGGGTTCCGTGCCCCCATCTCCCGGATTTCACAGATTTTCTTCCACTCTCCAGTCATAGGCAGGAAGGGACAACACGGAAATCGGAAAAGTGGAACGGTCGGAGCCCCGTGCGTCGACCGTGGGCGACAACGAAAAACTTCTCCCATGGAACGTTGATCGGGCCATCTCGTCAACAAGCCGAACGACGGCACGGCGAGAAGCCATCGACACAACCAATACGGATATACGTTCGGTCGCGATGGCGTGCAGGGGTGCGAAAACGTGCCACCGGAAGTTTTTTGCAGAGGAGATGGATTGCGTGAACCATGTATCGTTGGATATCATCACCCTGACTCGGGAAGAGATGGGGCTGCCTTTGGATTGGGCGACTGCCGAGGGTTGGAACCCAGGCCTGGGGGATGGGGATATCTTTCATAATACCGATCCAGGCGGTTTCCTGGTGGGACGATTGGGAGAGGAGGCGGTAGCGGTGATCTCCGCCGTCACCTATGACGAGGCGTTTGGGTTTATTGGATTGTATATCGTCAAACCGGAGTATCGGGGGCGTGGATATGGGATGGCCATGTGGCGGGCAGCCCTGGCCCGGCTCGGATCCCGGAACATTGGCCTGGATGGGGTTTTGGCCCATCAGGAGGATTATCGTCGCTCCGGGTTTGTGTGGGCCCACGGCAATCTGCGTTATCGCGGGGTGGGTGGGGGAGAGATGCCAACTGGCGTGGTGGAGTTGGAAACGGTGCCCTTTGGGCAGGTGGTGGCGTATGACAGCGCATTGTTTGGTCAGCGGCGGGAGACCTTTTTGCGGGGTTGGCTGCGGCATGGAGGGAAAGCCGTGATAAAGGATGATCGGCTGCTGGGCTATGGGGTGATCCGCCCCTGTCGACACGGGTACAAGATTGCTCCCTTGTTCGCAGATGACCCGGAGACGGCGGAGCGTTTGTTGCGGGCGTTGGTGGCGGGCTTGTCCGGGCAGGTGTTTTTTTTGGATCCACCCCGACCTCATGACATGGCCCTGGCCCTGGCGGAACGGTACGGGATGACACCGGTCTTTGAAACCGCCCGCATGTATACACGGGGAGATCCCGGACTGCCATTGCAACGCATTTACGGCATCACTTCGTTTGAGTTGGGCTAGCCCATCACATGGCGTTCCCGGGCCTTGTCATATTGAGGAAGATGCAGGAAGATTGATCCGTTGCCAGCCATCCGTGCGAGGTAGCCGCTTATGCATGCTGAACACTCAACCCGGCGCAGTGAATTTGTGGCATTTGTCACCGAGTTGATCTCTTTTGTCGACGGTTTGCGGATAAAGGCCATGTTTGGCGGATATGGCCTTTATCAGGGTGACCGCATGTTTGCCATCATCCTCCATGACAGACTGTATTTCAAAACAGATGCCATCAGCCGTGGCGAGTTTGCAGCAAAAGGGCTGCAACCGTTCACCTACACGGCACGCGGCAAGGATGTGACCTTGTCCTATTTCGAAGCACCCACAGAAGTATATGACGAACAGGAGGCCATGGCCTGTTGGGTACATAAGGCCCTGGCCGCTGCGGGCAGAGCCGCCACGATACGCAAGCAACCAAAAACAGCAAGAAGACAACAGAGCGATCCGCTTTGATACACGCCTGCCAGGAGTGTGACCATGCCTTTTCGTTGGAATCCTGATTTGACCCCGAACGATGTCACCCCCGAAGCGTTGTTCCGACAAAGACGGCGACTGATCCAAAGTGCCGCCATGGCCGGAATCGGCGCCCTGCTGGGTCTGAATCCAGGCCGGGTGGCCATCGGTGGTGAATTCATGACAGAGGTGAAAAAGGGGGTGGTCACCCTGGATGAATCCGTTACGCCTTTCAAGGATGCCAGCAGCTACACCAATTTTTATGAGCTGGGCAGTGGCAAAACAGACCCTTCCACCCACGCCGAGCGGTTGCAGATCGCGCCATGGCATGTTGTCATCGATGGAGAAGTCAGCCGTCCGGTGCGTCTGGCCCTGGACGATCTGCTCCGGCCCCATGCGTTGGAAGAACGGGTCTACCGGCTGCGTTGTGTGGAGGCCTGGTCCATGGTCATTCCCTGGATCGGCTTTCCCCTGGGAGAGGTGTTGAAACGATTTGAACCCACAGGCAATGCCCGCTACGTTGCCTTTGAAACCATCCATGACCCCGACCATCTGCCGGGACAGGCACAACGAAGCCTGGAGTGGCCCTATCGTGAGGGGTTGCGGTTGGATGAGGCGATGCATCCGTTGACCATTCTGGCGGTCGGCATGTATGGGCGCACCCTTCCCAACCAGAATGGAGCGCCTCTGCGCTTGGTGGTGCCGTGGAAGTACGGGTTCAAGAGCATCAAATCCATCGTGCGCATCTCCCTGACGGAAAAACAGCCTCCCACCTCCTGGAACCGGCAGGCCCCCAGCGAATATGGTTTTTATGCCAACGTCAATCCGAATGTGGATCATCCCCGCTGGGATCAGAGCAAGGAGCGACGCATCGGGGAGTTTTTGCGCCGCAAAACCCTGCCCTTCAATGGTTACGAAGAGCAGGTGGCCAGCCTGTACCATGGCATGGATCTGCGTCAATTTTTCTGAGGTGCCGGGATGCGCCTTCCGAATAGGGTGGGGTTTGCCCTGGGACTGTTGCCCCTGGTGTGGCTGGTCCACGGGGCGGTGACGGAAACCCTGGGGGCCAACCCCATCGAGCGTATCATCCGCATGTGTGGGGATTGGGCGTTGTGGTTGCTGTTGCTGACCTTGAGCATCACCCCGCTGCGTCGCCTGACAGGGTGGGGATGGTTGGGCCGGTTGCGGCGCATGCTGGGGTTGTTCAGTTTTTTCTACGCCCTGCTGCATCTGCTGGGGTACACGGTACTCGATCGATATTTTGACTGGCACGACATCATGGGGGACATTCGCAAACGCCCCTACATCACCATCGGCCTGCTCACCTTTCTGCTGCTGCTTCCTCTGGCGATCACCTCCACCCAAGGTTGGATCAAACGTCTCGGCCCCTTTTGGCGCACACTGCACCGCTTGATCTACCCCGCAGCCATACTGGGCGTGTGCCACCTCTTCCTGATGACCAAGGCAGACTGGCGTTTGCCCGCACTCCATGGCATGGTATTGGCGCTATTGCTGGGCATGCGGGTGTTCACGGCATCCACAGGGTCGCGCACACCCTCCTCTCAGGGCGACAGCCATTCCCAGGGCAATCTTGTTTGAAATGCGTCAAACCGCCGGGCGATTGTCCTGGGGCAGCTGGGGTGCCTTGAAAAATCCAGGGTATTTCCTGGCGGC
>JADGCE010000173.1 GCA_015229095.1 Magnetococcales bacterium
GGGTCCAGGGGGATTATCCCCCTGGTGGGGTCCAGGGGCAAAGCCCCTGGTGGGTTCGGGGCAAAGCCCCCACGATGGCCGCGACGACAATCCAGGCCCTTTATGGCTCTCCCTTCTCCTGACACGCGATACTGCAATAGGGACGCTCCTTCTGCCCAAGGGCGCGGTCGCCGGGGATCAGGGTGCCGCAACGACTGCAGCGACAGAGGGCCTGGGCGGTCTGTGCGCCGGGTGCGGCGACAGGCGACCGTCCGACGTGCCACCATCGCCAGAGAATCCGGGCCACCCACGCCAACAGCAGCACTATGAGCAAAAACCGCACCACACCCATATCGCCCACCCACCCTGTTTATCCGGCCTGCGCTGCCGCTTTTTTCTGCAGCGATTGCTGATAGAGGGCCGCAAAATTGATGGGATCCAGCACCAGGGGCCGGAACCCTCCCTGGATGATCATTTCGGAGACCAGTTGCCGCACATAGGGAAAGAGGATGGTGGGGCAGTCGACGGAGAGGGTCGGGGCCAGCAAATCCTGGGGCACGTTGCGCAACAGGAAAAGGCCGGCATAGGTCAGTTCCACCAAAAACAGCACCCGCTCCGCCGCCGTCACCTTGACCGTGACATGCAGGGTGGTTTCATAATGTTCCGGCCCTTTTTGGACCGACCCCATCTCCAGATTGAACGAGACCTGAGGCTCTGCGGAATCCCGAAAGGCCGCAGGGGCATTGGGGCTTTCAAAGGAGAGATCCTTGAGGTAAAGCTTTTCCACATGAAAGGCGGGGGGCGCGGCACCGGCAGCATTCGCATCGGTTGCAGAGGGGTGTTTATCGGTCATCACGGTAGCCTTTGGTCTGTTGAAGCGGAACGGTTCATTCTGTCTGTGCGGGCGTGACCGGGTTTTGCGGGGCGGCAGATCCGGAACGGCGGCGACGGCGTCTCTTTTTGGGGGCTTCCCCCCCTTTCTCACCCTCCGAGGGAGCGGTCACGGCGGGCGGTGGCGGTGGTGGCGGCGGCGGGGTGGTCGGAGGGGGAGAGGGATTCTCTCTGCCCCGCACCACGGGCCCGCGCGTCGAACGGGCGACCGCCGATCGTTTCTCTCCCCCGGGATGGCGCGGCACCGATCGCTCCATGGCCGCGCTGGTTGGCCGCTGCAGCGGCACGGTGAGATCATCGGCGGCCCAGGCGACAAAAATTTTTCCGCAGTAGGCCTCGATCCCCTCCAGGCGATAGGCCCCCTCCTCGTCCACCAGGGAGATGGCATCCCCTTTGGCCCCGGCCCGGGCGGTGCGACCGATACGGTGCAGATAATCTTCTGCATTTTCCGGCAGGTCAAAGTTGATGACATGGGTGACGCCATCGATGTGCAACCCCCGTCCTGCCACATCGGTGGCGATCAGCACCGGCAACTCCCCGTCCTGAAACCGGCGCAACGCCCGCAAACGCTGGGACTGGGGCACATCCCCGGAGAGATAGCCGCTGACGATGGCGTTGGCCTGCAGCCAGGCTTGCAGGGTCTCTCCCATCCGTTTGGTATTGACAAAGATCATGATCCGCCCCGGCTCGCCCTCCTCCGATTCCATCAGATCCCGGCGCAGCAATCCCACCAGCAGGCTGATCTTTTTTTTGCCCTCCACATGGTAGAGGCATTGGGTCACCTGTTGGACGGTCTTGACATCCATGGGGGTGGAGATCACCTCCGGGGAGTCCATATATTCGTAGGAGAGCTCCTGGGCGCGGAAGGAGAGGGTTGCGGAAAAGAGCATGGAGAGGCGTTGGCCGTGGGGCGGCAGACGGCGCAGCAGATAGCGCAGATCGACGATAAAGCCCATGTCGAACATGCGATCCGCTTCGTCGATCACCAGCACCTGCACCTGGTCACAACGGTAGGCTTTTTGCTTGAAATAGTCGATCAGCCGCCCCGGGGTGCCGATGAGCAGGTCGATGGAGCCCTCGGCGAGGGCCAACCGCTGTTTTTCATAGTCCACCCCGCCGTAGACGGCCACCACGTTGAGATCGGTGAAGGCCCCCAGGGCACGGGCATCCTGCTCGATCTGGACCACCAACTCCCGGGTCGGGGCGATGATCAGGATGCGGGGGGCTCCGCAGCCTGGGGAGGGGGCGGGTGCCGCGCCTTGTGTTGCCAACACCCGGGACATGGCCGCCACCAGGAAGGCGGCGGTTTTGCCGGTGCCGGTTTGCGCCTGCCCGGCCACATCCCGACCGGCCAGGGTCAGCGGCAGGGTCAAGGCCTGGATGGGGGTGCATTCGGTGAAGCCACAGGCCTGAATGCCACGCATCACCGCTTCGGGAATGGCCAGATCGGAAAATTTCATCAGGAGGCGACAGCCAGTGCCAAACCCTTCACCTTGGCGTTCAGGCGTTGCGTGTAGCGGGCGGCTGTATTGGTGTGGATGATCCCTTTGCGGGCGGTCACAGCCAGCACCGAAACGGCTTCGCGGAAGGCGGCCTGGGCGGCTGCCAGATCTTTGGCGGCGACGGCTGTCAGCACTTTCTTGAAGAAAGTGCGCATGCGGGCCTTGGCACTTCTGTTCCGGCTGTTGCGTATTGCCGAGCGGGTGATATCCTTGATGGAGGATTTAATATTGGCCACAGAACAAAAACTCCTTATGCTGAATCTCGTGGGTTGCGCGGCGTGGCCGCCTGTTGCGTGCGCAGCCCCTCCCGGGGCTGCCTATAGTAGTATCCGGCAAGGATAACCCATTCGTCCGTTGATTTCAACCCATCCGCTCCCCCTGTCAAAGGTTTTTTCATCCATGGTTTCAGAAACCCCGAACAGTCACCCGCCTTCCCCCACCGTTGCCCTTGCTCCCAGCCGCCGTGGACTCATGCGGGCCATGGGCACCATCAGCCTTTTCACGCTGCTTTCCCGGATTGCGGGTTTTGTGCGGGACATGGTGATTGCCCACAGTTTTGGGGCCGGCAGCGGGGCGGATGCCTTTTTTGTCGCCTTCAAGCTGCCCAATTTTTTGCGCCGTCTCTTTGCGGAGGGGGCTTTCAACACCGCCTTTATTCCGGTGTTCAGCGACTATGTGGCCCGTGGCGACCTGGAGGCGACCCGGCAGGCGGCCCAGGCCATTTTTACGGCCCTGCTGACCATTTTGCTGGCGGTGGTGGCGCTGGGAGAGCTGGGCACGCCCTATCTGGTCTATATCGCCGCCCCCGGTTTTGCCGATCAGGCGGAAACATTCCAATTGACGGTGGAGCTGACCCGGATCACCTTTCCCTATATTCTGTTCATCTCCCTGGTGGCCCTGGCGGGTGGTATTCTGAACAGTTTTCACCATTTTGCCCTCCCTGCGCTCAACCCGGTACTGCTCAATCTCTGCCTGATTTTTGGCGCCTTGTTCCTCTCCCCCCGTTTGCCGGAGCCTACCATGGGTTTGGCCATCGGGGTTTTTCTGGGTGGGGTTGTGCAGCTGGCGCTGCTGCTGCCCGCCCTCAAACGCATCGGCATTTCGCTGCGCTTTCGTTGGCGCGCCCTGCCCAAGGCCAGCCGGCATCCCGCCATTCAGCAGGTGTTGACCCTGATGGGGCCCTCGGTGCTGGGGGTTTCGGTGGCCCAGATCAATCTTCTGGTTGACCTGTTTATCGCCTCCTGGTTGCCCGCCGGCTCCATCTCCTATCTCTACTATGCCGACCGTTTGGTGGAGTTTCCCCTGGGGCTGATCGGCATTGCCATGGGCACCGCCATTTTGCCCAGTTTTTCCGCCCGGGTTGCCCACAACGATCTGGATGGTCTGCGGCAGGATCTGGATTTTTCCCTGCGTCTGATCCTGCTCATCACCATTCCCGCCACCGCCGGTTTGCTGGCCCTGGGGGAGCCGATCCTGGCTTTGCTCTTTGAGCGGGGGGCCTTTGGCGATGAAACCACCCGCCTGACCGCCCAGGCCCTGCTGGCCTACGGTCTGGGACTGAGTGCCTTTTCCGCCATCAAGATTGCCGCCCCGGTTTTTTATGCCTTCAAGGATACCCGCACGCCGGTACGCATCGCCATTGTCTGCATGCTGGCCAACATTGTGTTCAGCCTGCTGCTGCTTGTGCCGCTGCAACATGCCGGTCTGGCGTTGGCCACCACCCTTTCCGCCTTTCTCAATGCGGGGCTGCTGCTCTACCATCTGCGTGAAAAGGTGGGCTATCGACCGGGAGGGGCCATGGCCATGCTGCTGGGCAAGACGCTGCTGGCCACCGCGCTCATGGTGCTGTTTTTGCTGTGGGGCCGGGCCACCTTCTGGGACCATACCGCCAGCACGGGCAGCATGGCATTGACCGTGCTGCCTCTGATTGTGAGCAGTCTGTTGCTTTATGTCGGTTGCACATGGCTGCTGGGGATGGAGGAGGCCCGCGCCCTGCTCCGCGCCTTGCG
>JADGCE010000174.1:0-1541 GCA_015229095.1 Magnetococcales bacterium
CCTTGTTGTGGTCATAACGGGGGCCCTGCCCCCGACCCCACCAGGGGCCCTGCCCCTGGACCCCGCCAGGGGGATAATCCCCCTGGACCCCTGACTGTTAAAAACTATTAAAAAAAAAGGGTGGAGGGGGGCTGGGGGAGGCGGTTCTCCGCCTCCCCCAGAGAGGGCCGAAACGCCGATCCAGGTCAGGAAAAATACCATCGATAGATCTCCGGGCCACAGCAAAGATGAACCCAGGCCCCCAACACCAGATAGGGACCAAAGGGAATCTGTTGGGAGCGGTCCCGATGGGCCACCACCATCCAGATGATCCCCACCACCGATCCCAGCAGGCCGGCCAGAAAGAGGGTGAGGGGAAGACTTTGCCAGCCCAGCCAGGCACCGATCATGGCCAGCAGTTTGATATCCCCCATGCCCATACCCACTTTGCCCGTTATTTTTTCAAAGAGATAGGCAAACAGCCACAGACCGCCCCCCCCCAGTCCGGCCCCCCACAGGGCCGCCTCCAGCGTGGCCAGCGGCGGTTCACTGATCGGCAGAGCCGCCACCAGCAGGCCCAGGACAATGCCGGGCAGGGTGATGATATCGGGCAGGATATAGTGATAAAAATCGATCATCATCAGCACCAGGAAGGCACAACCCAACAGGGCGATCAGCAGGCTGCTCCAGGTCAGGCCGAATTGATAGCCCACCTGCAAGGCCAGCAGGGCGGTGGTCAACTCCACCAGGGGATAGACCCAGCCAATGGCCTGTTGACAACGGCGACACCGCCCCCGCAACCACACCCAGCTCAGGAGGGGAATATTGTCGTACCAGGCCAGACGATAGCCGCAGCCGGGACAGCCGGAACCGGGGCGGACGATGCTCTTTTCCCGTGGCAGACGATAGATGCAGACATTGAGAAAGCTGCCCACCACCAGGCCATAGATGAACAGAATGCTTGCCAATTCCCAGCTCATAAGGAATCCTTTTCTGTTGTTTTCGGCAACAACCGGACGTTGCCCGTGCGCAGCGTTCTGCCGCATCTCGACAGTATACGCAAACACCTGCCTCTCTGCCACATCCGACATGCACACCATAAGCCCCCGTAGGCTCCGTTCTGCCGTTCGCAAAACCCGGCAAGTGGGTGCGGAACACCTTCACATTCCCTTCCAAAAGTGCGTTCGTCAAGAGTGATCTCACCCCCAATCCACTGAAAGGGTTCCCGACAACGAACCCATTTTTTATTTATCCTCCTAACAGAAAAGGTGTATAATGGCAGACGATATGGAGTCAAAGTGCTGGACGCGATACCGCAACGATGGTTCTCGGTATGTGACATGCAGCAGCGATGCAGAGGAAATCGCATGGGAAGATGCACAAGATCGATGCCCGGCCTCCCCCCCGCGCGATGATCCTCAGTGGAAACCTTATGTTGGCTTGCCCGACGTATTCCACTGTGGGTTTGAGGGATACCTTGAAACGCATGATCCAACCCCAACGTCACCGACAGCCGAGTGCTTTTACGATGAGCAAGGCAAGCTGGTCGATGATCGGCACCG
>JADGCE010000174.1:1641-4323 GCA_015229095.1 Magnetococcales bacterium
TACTCTTTGCCCATCCTGGCCATATTGCGCAAAAAAAATCTTCCCAAGACCCGACTTGGTTTCAAAATCGTTTTCATCGCGTTGCTGCCAATCAATATTGTACTTTTGGCTATCGCGTCTCTCAACTATTGATGATACGCAAACGCCTGCCTCTCTGCCACATCCGACATCAGCACACACCACGCCCCCTGTTCGTGTCGCTTGACACAACACAGGACGGCACGGCGCACTTTCCTCTTTCCATCTGTTGCCGAATTCGTTAACCTGTACAGGAGTGGGGGGTTAATCGTCCGTATTGTCCAAAAGTGGAGGATTCCATGAAAATCGCACCAACACTCCTGTCACTGTCCATCGTCCTGCTGCTCGGTGCTGTCGGTGCAACACCAGGCTGGGCGGCTTGGCCACTGGAGTCGGATTGCAAAAATCCCAAAAAATTGCTGGCCGACTATAACAGATGGGCAGCCGGCACCAAGCGACAATGTATCGACTCCACCCGTGAGTCGGGGGGCGGAGGCCATGCCCGGTTGGCGTGCTGCCGGAATTTTGAGGAACAGTGGTATTCCAGTATCACGCGGGTCTGCACGGGCCCGAAAGCAGACCCCAAAATGCCCATGAGCAAACTGATCCCTGAAACTGCCAGGAAGAGTTGGGTCACGGAATGCAATAAATAAGAGCGTAGCGCCCCGCAGGTCATTTTCCAGTGGGGCGCCCGCTCTGATCCTTGTTCACTCTTTTTTCGGAAAGACAAACGACGCCAGCACCCCCATCCCCAGGATGGAAAAGACAAAGATCATGCTCTGACCGGGGGTGATATGCAGGTTGGGCCACTGGACGAGTTTGTTGCCCGCCTCGATGGCCAATTTGCCGGCGATATAAAAGAGCAGGGCGATGATGGCCTTGTCCAGATGGACGAGAAATTTCATCAGGCTGGCCAGGATAAAAAACATGGCCCGCAACCCCATGACGCCGAAAATCATGGCCCCCCAGACCAGCACCGGCTCCTGGGTGACGGCAATCACGGCGGGCACCGAATCAAAGGCAAACATGATGTCGGTGGCCTGGATCACCAGGGCGCACAGCAGGGCAGGCGTGGCATAACGGGCGGCTCCGGGTTTGAATTGAATGGAGCTGTCCTGCTGTTGCAGTGCCTCCGCCTCGGCGCGGGTGAGGATCATATCCTGGCCATGCAGACGGGGAAAGACCGGCATGATGCGCTGGGTAAAGCGGACCGACCAATGGTGGGTATAGTCGTGCAGGGATTCATCGGCCTCACCGGCGGTGAGCATTTTCCAGGCGGTCCAGGCCACCACGGCGGCAAACCCCAAACCGACCCAGGGGGAGGCGGCATAGAGGACGGTGCCGACGGTGGCAAAGGCCAGGCGGAAAAGAATGGCACCCATGATGCCATAAAACAGCACCCGGCGCAGTACCACATCCTTGATGTTGAAAGAGGCGAAAATGACCATGAAAACCATGACATTGTCAAACGAAAGGGACTCTTCCAGGACAAATCCCACCAAAAACATTTTTGCCCAACTGGGATCGTAGGCCACCCACAGATAACCCGCAAAGCAGAGGGCGGCCACCACCCAAAACACAAACCAAAAGGCCGCCTCTTTGAGGCTCATGATACGGTTTTTATGGTGAGCGTGGATGTCGGTTGCCATGTAAAAAACGATGACTCCCGCCAAAATCAGCAAAATTTCGGTGGGAAAGCCAATGTGCGGCGTGTCCATGGTGTACTGTTCTCCGAAAAAAATGGGCAGGGGGTTGTCAGGAAAGCCTCCAAACAGGGGTCAAGCATACCACAGAACGGGCGCCAGGTCGGGAAAATTTAACGAAGACCAAAAGATTCTGTGCAAATGTCGGTGACGATATATATGGTTGCGCAGGCGAACCTAAAAGATTAAAATATTCCATCCATTCAACTGAATCTTCTTGTGGGGGGATCAACCAATGACTCAATTAACAGGCTCCGTGGGTGTGGGCGGAGAGAATGCGCCAGAAGATGTCACAATCGTGCAGAAACTGTTGGCCGCCCAGGGGTATGACCTGGGGGAGATCGACGGCCTGTGCGGTCCCCGAACCATTCGGGCGATCCGGGCGTTTCAGGCCACCATTCTGACCAACCCCGACGGGTTGATCGAGGTCAATCAAAAAAGCTGGGCCCGTTTGTCCGCCCCGACGGAAAGATGGAGAGGCGACAGTTCCAAGTGGAACCAGGAACAAAAACTGCTCAGCCTGCACCCAGCGCTGCGCCCCAAAGTGCAAGCCGTCCTGGCCGAACTGACGGCACAAGGGTTTCAACCGAAGATTTTTTATGGCTGGCGATCGGTGGCCGTGCAGTTGCGGCTGGTTGCGGAGGGGCACAGCACCGTCCGATTCAGCTTTCACAATGCCCAGTTGCCCGATGGAACGCCGGATGCCTATGCGGTGGACATTATCGATAAACGCTACGGATGGGAGGCCGAAGCCGAGGCATCCGGCTTCTGGCAGGCACTGGGCCAGGCGGCTAGGCAGCAGGGGCTCTTTTGGGGCGGTGATTGGTCCGGCTTTCGCGACTGGGCCCATCTCCAACTGCTGGACAACAGCGCGTTGGCACGGATCAAACAGCAGAGCGGTTTGGCATAAAAACGATTGAAAAAAAAGGGTGGAGGGGGTCTGGGGGAGGCGGTTCTCCGC
>JADGCE010000175.1:0-2465 GCA_015229095.1 Magnetococcales bacterium
TTGGCGGATCGTTCAACGGTAGGACTGAGGACTCTGACTCCTCCAACCTAGGTTCGAATCCTAGTCCGCCAGCCAATCTGCCTGTTCCAAAAGCCAACGCTCCGGCGTTGGCTTTTTTTTATGGAAGATGCCGGCACTCACTGGGGGAGCCCCGCAGGAAAATTGACAGCAGACCGCCGTCCGCTCTGACGGGGAGGGGGCTCGGTTGCCGCAGGCCTGGTCGGTTGGGGGGTATCAGAGTCGGGTCGCGCGACGGGTCGGGTATTGGTACGCACGGCTCTGACAATGCTGTCAGCGCCCATGGTGCGCTGGTTGGCGGAGGGCAGTGCCACAGCCTCCGATCCCAACAGCACGCACATCCCGCCAACCAGCATGGCTGTCATCACAGCACCATTCGCTTTTGTCTCCATATTTTCCTCGCACACACACGGCAGGCTGTAGCACGTCAAACCACCCCGCCCATTCTACCACACAGCGGACTCCTGCGGATCCCATTTTTTGTTCCGACGCCACTTTTCCCGTATTGGTACAGGTGTTGCAAATTTACCTATTGACCTTTTCCGTATTTGTGGTGTATTACAGCAATATCGGATGCAGGTGTTGCCTGTCGGCAATGTCTATGTTGTAAATATGGCACATTGCCCTGGTCTTGGAAAACAGTGTTCAACGTGAGTCAAAAAGGAGTGTGCGGTCATGCTGTCTACGAAGGGTGTTCTGGGTCTTGTTGCGGGAACGGCCATTGCCACATCACTGGTTTTGCCGAGGGCTGCCCTCGCCAGCTGCTTGCCAGATGATCTTTACTGTTTATCGACAACCTCTGTAGGTAGTGGGAGCAGCAGTAACCAGGCGGCGTTCATCAGCTCTGAGGAAAAACATGTAGCTGCGGCCACCACCGAGCAAAGAGCAACAGCCACCCAGACGGTTGGCGTCATCCGTCAGCGGGCGGCGAGTGCCCTGCGGTTTTTGCGTGGTTCCAGCACAATCAAAGATGGCGCGTGGATGCTGAATGAGCCGTTGACCGGTCTGTCGGCTGGTGGTAGCCCTGCCAGGACGGGCTTGTGGGCCAACTATGATCATACCCGTGCAAGCGATGCCACGATCGGGGTCGACACCCGGTTGAACAACTTTGTGATCGGTGGCGATCACAAGGTCATGGATAAGTTGGGCGTCGGCGCCTCCGTTTCCTACCAGCATTCTGACAGCAGCGCGGCCAATGCGGATGGTGACGCCTGGACCGTTGCCCCCTATCTCGCCTATATCATCAACAACAATATGGGCATAGATGCAGTCGCCGGTTATACGTGGATGAATACCGACTATGCTCCGGGAAGGGATTTCGACACCCATCGCTATTTCTTTGCCTCCAACCTCAATGCCTACACCACCAACCTGGATAAATGGGAGATTGGGGGACATGTGGGGTTCATGTTTGTCAAGGATGATGTGGATGCCTATGCAGCGATTCCCGGGAACGATATCAGCTTCCTGCAAGCCAAAACGGGTATTGAAGCGGCCTACAAAATCACCAACACCGTCCAGCCCTACCTGAACCTGGATTATGAGGATGATTTGGTGTACGAAGCCATCCCGGCCGCCTACGACAGTGCCGGTTTTGTCGGGGGGATCGGTGTACGGTTTGATTTGCCCTCCTCCGTGACCGGCGATCTGCACTATGGGAAAACGTACGGACGCGGCAATTTTGACCAGGATTCCTTCATGGCCAACCTGCGCATGAATTTCTAGACGTCCGCAAGAGTCATGCTCACCGGTCCTGGCGGGTATCCTGCGTGCCCGCCAGGCCCCTTCGCCCTTCATATCCTGCCAGCATCGCAGAGTGGAAACATCGAGAAGCGGATCAGCGGATAACGGGTTATGTTACGAATTTTTCTAGCCATGTTTGACAGAGTCGCAGCAGCCATGACCGGTCGTGCTTCCGGCACGGACGATCTGGATGCTGTGCGCAGAGCCGCCGAACGCGGCGATCTCCGTGCCCAGTCCATTCTGGGTGCGCTCTACCATTCCGGGGTTGGCTTGCCCGCCAACCCGCAAGAGGCGGTCAAATGGCTACGCAAAGCGGCAGAACAGGGGGATGCCGAGGCGCAGGTCAAACTGGGTGGGTGCTATTCGGATGGGATGGGGGTCGCCCAGGATTACCAGGAGGCGGTCCGCTGGTATCGCCAGGCGGCAGAACAGGGCAATGCCCGTGGGCAGCTTCTCCTGGGCCTCATGTATGAGCAGGGCAAGGGGATTGCCCGGAACGATGCCGAGGCGGTGCAGTGGTATCGTCGGGCGGCGGAACAGGGGGATGCCGATGGCCAGGTGTTCCTGGCCGGGCGGTATGAAAAGGGCAAGGCTCTCCCCCTCGATTATGGTGAGGCGGCGCGGTGGTATCGTCGGGCGGCAGAGCAGGGTCACGCCCGGGGTCAGGCCAATCTGGGCCTCTTGTATGAATTTGGCAAAGGGGT
>JADGCE010000175.1:2565-4240 GCA_015229095.1 Magnetococcales bacterium
CGCAAGGCGGCCCAGCAGGGGCATGCCAAGGCCCAGTTCAAACTGGGGGGCATGTATATGCTGGGCCAGGGGGTCACCCTGGACTATGCCGAGGCGGTATACTGGTATCGCCAGGCGGCGGAACGGGGGCATGCCAAGGGGCAGTCCAATCTGGGGGTGATGTATAAATTTGGCAAGGGGGTTGTCCAGGACGATCAGGAGGCGGTCCAGTGGTTTCGCCGGGCGGCAGAACAGGGCAATGCCGAGGGTCAGGTGCTCCTGGCCGGGATGTATGAAGGGGGCAAAGGGGTCGCCCAGGATCACGCAATGGCGGCAGACTGGTATCGCCGGGCGGCGGAACAGGGCCACCCCAAGGGACAAGTTGGCTTGGGAATACTGCACAAATTTGGCAAAGGCGCGGAGCAGGATGACCAGGCCGCCCTGCACTGGTTTCGCAAGGCGGCGCGCCAGGGTTATATGGAGGGCCAGGCGCAGCTGGGGGCACTCTACGTGCAGGGCCGTGGCGTTCCCAAAGAGCCGCTGCAAGGCTATTTGTGGCTCCATCTGGCCGCTTTGCAGGGAGATGAAAAATCCATCAAGGCCCGTGATCTGATCGCCGAACACATGACCCCCGACCAGATCCAGCAGATGCAGGCACAGGCAGAAAACTGGCGACCCGGGGCTTCGGTATTGAATGACGAGGAATAACGCAGGATGACCTGATCCGGGCGTGGAACCTCCCCCTGCCCCACTTTCTACTCGGTCACCAGCCGATTGCGACCAGCCGCCTTGGCTTTGTACAGCCGCTCGTCGGCCATGGGAACCAGGATATTGGCCTCTGATGCGGCATCCGGAATCAGGCTGACCCCGCCCAGGCTGATGGTGATGTGAGAGGCTACGGCGGAATAGGCGTGGGGCAGTGCCAGGGCGGCCACAGACTCCCGCAACCGATTACCCACCTGGATCATCCCCGCCGTATCGGTCCCCGGCAAAACACAGACAAACTCCTCCCCCCCATAGCGGGCCACCAGGTCAATGGAGCGGAGCATGGCAGCGGCCAGGGCCTTGGCGACCTTTTTCAAACATTCATCCCCGGCCGCATGGCCATAATGGTCGTTGAACGGCTTGAAAAAATCGATATCCAGCAGGATCAGGGCGAGGGGGGTTTTGTCACGCACCGCCCTGCTCCATTCGTGTGCCAAAAATGCATCAAACCGACGGCGGTTGGGAATGTCCGTCAAACCGTCCACGCTGGCCATGTCCAGGAGTTTTTTGTTCAACTCCTGAAGTTTCTGGTTGTTTTCCGACAAGAGCGCATTCAACTGGCCCAGTTGCTGGTTCATCCGCTGCTCTTTTTCCATGCTCTCCTTGAGTCGGAGATGGGTTTGCACCCGGGCCCGAACAACAGCCGGCGAGAAGGGCTTGCCGATATAATCCACCGCACCCATGGCCAGCCCTTGTGCCTCATTGGGTGCATCATTCATGGCGGTGACAAACAGGACGGGAATGCTTTGGGTGTGGGGAGTGGCCTGCAACTGCTCCAATACCTGGAAGCCATCCATCCCCGGCATCATGACATCCAGCAGGATCAGGTCCGGCGGCGGCGTTGCCAGGGCCCTTTTGAGGGCGGACTCGCCGTTTTTGGCGGCGACAATATCATAATCCGGTTCCAAAAGATCCTGGAGCAGATTCAGAT
>JADGCE010000021.1:0-12894 GCA_015229095.1 Magnetococcales bacterium
TCGTAGAAGACACAGGCTTGACCCGGAGCGATGGCCCGCTGCGGGGTGTCAAAGTGCAGTTCGGCATGTTCCGCTCCCAGCGGTTGCAACAGGGCAGGCTGGGGCTCGGCGGCATAACGGATGCGGGCCTGGATGCGCAGGGGGGCCAGCAGGGGCGCATCCCCCAGCCAGTTGAGCCCCCGTACCCGCAAGGTGCTGCGCCACAACGCGCTTTCCGGACCCACCACCAGCCGATTGGCCGCCGGTTGGATGGCCAATACATACAGGGGAGCCGGTGCGGCAATGCCCAACCCCTTGCGCTGACCAATGGTATATCCCCCCAGGCCATGATGTCTGCCCAATACACGGCCTGCCTCGTCCACGATCGGACCCTCCCGCAACAGAGGCTCTGCCCCCGCCTTGGCCAGAAAAGCCCGATTGTCCCCATCCGGCACAAAGCAGAGATCCTGACTCTCCCTCTTGTGGGCCAAATGCAGGCCAAACCGCTCCGCCAGGGCGCGGGTCTGCTCCTTGGTCAAGGCACCCAGCGGAAAACGCAGATGATGCAACTGCGCCGCCGTCACCGTAAACAAAAAATAAGATTGATCCTTTTTATGATCTGTTCCCCGCCACAACTGGGGACCGGACGGGCCGTCGCAGCGCAGGGCATAGTGGCCGGTGGCAAGAAATTCCGCTTGCAGGGCCTGGGCTTGCTGCAGCAGATGGGCAAACTTCAGCCGCTCGTTGCAGCGAATGCAGGGATTCGGGGTCTGGCCGGCGGCATAGGTATCCACAAAATCCGCCACCACTGCCTGGTAAAAATGCGCCTCCAGATCGACGACAAAAAAGGCAATTCCCAGGGTTTGCGCCACCCGGCGGGCATCCTGGAGATCCTCGCTGGTACAGCAACTGCGCGAGCTGCCTCTCCCCGGCACACCCCCGCTCCACAGGCGCATGGTGAGTCCAATGACCTCATAGCCCTGTTCCAGCAGGGCGGCCGCCGCCACCGAGGAGTCCACCCCCCCCGACATGGCCACCGCCACCCGTTTGCGGTGGGAGAGTGGGGGAGCGTTCATGGTGCGAACGGGCCGATCTCCAGAGCAGGGGAGTCGCCCCGCAGCAGCGCCTCTATCACGGTGGCCGTAATGGGCGTCAACAAAATGCCATTGCGATAGTGCCCGGTGGCAAAAAAGAGCCCTGGCAGGGAAGAGGGCCCCAGCAGCGGCAAATTGTCCCCGGAGGCCGGGCGCAACCCGGACCAGGTTTGACTCAGGCGGGCATGCCGGAGGTTGGGCACCATGGCCATCCCCATGCCGGTAATCTGATGCACGCCGTCACAGGTGACCGCCTTGTCAAACCCCCGATCTTCCAGGGTGGAACCCAACAGGATGCGACCATCCCTTCTCGGCACGATGTAGCCCTTGAAACCATAGACAATATGCCGAAAAAAGGCGGGTCTGCTCTCCAGTTGCACAATCTGACCCGCCACCGGTTTCAGGGTGGTGCGCAGCGGGGGCAACCCCTGAAGGCGACTGCTCCAGGCTCCGCCTGCGATCAAAACCGCCCCGGCCGACAGGCGCCCCCGATCCGTCTCCAGCCCCACCACCCGCTCCCCTTCCCGGAGCACTCCCAACGCCTGCACCCCGCTCATAAAGGTGCAACCCAATCGGCTGGCGGCCGTGGCCAGGGCACGGGCGAGGCGTTCCGGGTCCACCTGATGATCGTCCGGATAATAGCTGGCCCCTACCAGCGTCGGTGCCAGGGCCGGTTCCAGACGCAACGCCTCGGCGCGGTCCAATATCTCCACCCGCAAACCCCGATCCAGCATCCATTGCAGCCGCCCGACCGCCAGCCTCCCCTCCGCCGGGTCCAAAGCCACCTCCAGAACGCCCGAAGATTCATAACCGATGGCAATGCCGGAAATGGCCTCCAACTCCCGCACATAGTCGGGGAAAAGCTGCCGGCTGGCCAGACAGAGTTCCAAAAAAGGTCCGGCGGCAGAAACTTCGGATTGGGCCCCCAGAATACCCGCCGCCGCCGCCGAAGATTCCGCACCCGGCAGGGCGCGTTCCAGAAGGGTGACCCGCAGACCCGAGGAGGCCAACCGATGGGCGCAGGCACAGCCCATCACCCCCCCACCCACAATCAAGACATCCGGATTCACAGCGGTTCTCCCAAAGGCAGACACAGGCAGATGATTTGTCGTTGCCGGTCGGGGTCATAGGCGTGCCACTTGGCGGCTGGCACCTGCTCCGCCCCGACGCGGTGAAAATGGTTGCGCTGGCGACCAAACCGACAGCGGAGGAAAAAATCGGCCACCCGTGGATGCCGGGTACAGGCAAACAGACTGGAGAGACCACGCCGTTTGGCATCCCGCACCACATGGTTCAGCAGCTGTCCGCCCACCCCCACCCCCTGAAAGCGGGTCAGCGTGTAGAGGGAGACAATCTCTCCGGCCTGCTCCGCCTGATAGGCGGTCGTCTCCAGGGCACAGATGCCCGCCAGGCGATTTTCCAGGATGAAGGCACCGTAGCTGTGGGTCAATACCTGGGCAACCGCCCCATCCGAGCGGGGCAGCAAAAACCCCTCCTGCTCCCCTTTGCGCAGGAGGGCGGCTGCGAGCTCAAAATCATCCAACCCCAACCGGCGCACCTGACAATAGGGACGGCGGGAAAAAAAGGAGCCCATGCCCTGGTAGGTGAACAGCTCTTGATCCAGTTCGGTGAGACGACAGAGGGAGATGGCCTTGACTCCTCCCACCAGCATGGTCTGGAAGAGTTTCAACAGGCCGATGCGTTCCCCATCCCCCCCCCGCAGGATGTCAGCAAGGCGTGTGCTGTTGAGAAAGGTCACGGTCTGCCCGGTGCCATCGGGGATCCCTCCCGCCGCATCCACCCATACCAGACGGGACATGCGCAACAGCAGGGCCAAAACCCCTATCTTTTCCGCAAAGGCCTGGGGGGTTGTCGCCTCCACCCCGATGGCCACCAGAGCCGGTCGCTGCTTCTGGTGCGAAACCTGCCAGAGGGCGGGTGGGAGATGGCGCGGCTCCACCGGATCGATCTGCACAACCGTGGCGGACAGCGCCGAAAAGAGCGGCTGCAACCGTGTCGTCACGGCGGGCACCGCATGGAACAGGAGCAACACCCTGCCGTTGTCCCGATGCTCTGACCGGGGGGTGGGGAGCACCTCTTGCAGCACCTGCTGCAAGAGGGCCAGGGCAGGGGGGGTCAGGTCACTGCTTTGGGAAAGCACAAAGGTCAGACAGATACCCTGAAATGCCTTCAGGAAGAAGGCACGCTCAGAAAACTCCACTTCTTCTGCTTCGGCAGGTGCAGCGGCGCGGGGGTGGGCAAAAGAGGCATCCATGCAGGAAAAACCTGGTGAGACTCCAAGAGAAAACTAAAGCAGGCACCACTCAGTGCCCACCACCCGCAGCATGCCCCCCAGGGGTTTGCCAGGAAGCCGCCGCCATGCTTCGCCGGGCGTGGACAAAAGATGCGTCGTGCTATGCCGGGGTGACGTTGGCGGCCTGCAGCCCCTTTTGGCCTCGTATCACTTCAAAGGTCACCTTTTGACCCTCTTCCAGGGATTTGAAGCCCTCCGATTGAATGGCGGAAAAATGCACAAAGACATCCTCGCCACCCTCTTCCGGGGCCAGAAAGCCGAACCCCTTGGAGTTGTTGAACCATTTGACCGTACCTGTTATCTTCTGCGACATGCCTTGCTCCATTAGAAAAAAACGACCACCGTGCACCCAACCGGGAAAATCCCGCCACTGCCGCCCCTCGTACCGCAACCAGGGGCAACGGCGGAGTGTAGGTTAGGTAAAAAGCACAGCAAAAGCAAGCCATATCTTCCGACTCCTCCATTTTTTGCGCCTTCGTCTGGTGGGAGTCGGGATGGCGTGGGCATGGGGTTGGTGGGCGGGGTGGCGCATGAGAGCTGCTTGTGGCGCAGCGCGGCGTGGGGTGGTTTCGTGCATGGAGGGGTGTTTTCCTCTGGGCGGAGATGATACAGTGTTCCCCGTGCGCGCTTTGGTCACCGTTTGGGTCATGGCTGGGGCTTCGCCCCGAACCCACCAGGGGCTTTGCCCCTGGACCCCTGACAGTAAAAGACTATTGAAAAAAGGTGGAGAGGGTCTGGGGGAGGCCGCAACGATGGGCAAAGCCCCCCATGCGTGTTATGGCAACGAGACGACAGGAGAAGATCGATGTCTGCACAAGCCGTGCGTCAACCGGCGGTGGCCGGTTCCTTTTACCCGAATGATCCGCAGCAGTTGCGCAACATGTTGCGACAATTGCTGGAGAGTGCCCCGGTCACGCTCCCGGGGCCATGTGCCATGGTGGTCCCCCATGCCGGTTATATCTATTCCGGTTATACGGCGGCCTGTGGCTATCGCGCGCTCTCCAGGGCGACAACCGAACAACCCTTGCGGGTGTTTATTCTTTCACCGAGCCACCGGGTGTTTTTGGAAGGGATCTCCGTCGGGGATTATCGGGCCTATCGGACGCCCCTGGGAGATGTGGAGATCGATCAGGAGATCGTGCAACGGTTGGCGGCCATGCCGGATGTGAGCCGGGATACCGCCCCGCACCAGCAGGAACACGCCCTGGAGGTCCATCTGCCCTTTCTTCAGGAAACCGTGGGGCATTTCAAACTGGTGCCCGTCATCTTTGGTCGTATCAGCGGCGGTCACCTGGCGGATATCCTGTCCCAGGTGTGGCGACCGGGGGATCTGCTGCTGGCCTCCACCGATCTGTCGCATTTTCATACCTACGAGGAGGCGCGTCGTCTGGACAGCCAATGCCTGGAGGCCATGGAACGCATCACCCCCCGCACCATGGCCAACACAGAGGCGTGTGGCAACATCGGCGTTTGCGCCCTGCTGGAGTTGGCGCGACGCCACCAGTGGCGGTCGACGCTGGCCGATTATCGCACCTCCGGGGATACCGCAGGGGATAAAAACCGGGTGGTGGGTTATGTGAGCTATCTCTTCCATACCCCGGAGGCCATCGCCCGCCTGTCGGAGCCCCCACCCCTGCCGGTGCTGGCCCGCCGCCATTTGACCCAGATCTTGCAGGGAAAACCGGGTCTGCAGGCCGATGCCTTGCTGGCACAGAGAAAAGAGTTGGCCGAACCGGGCGCCTGCTTTGTCACCCTGACCAAACAGGGGCAACTGCGTGGTTGCATCGGCAGTTTGCAGGCCCATCGCACCCTGGCTGCGGACCTGTTGGCCAACAGTGTCGCCGCCGCCCGGCAGGATCCCCGTTTTCCGCCGGTCACCGCCGAGGAGTTGGCCGAGGTGCAGATCGAGATCTCCCTGTTGACCCCTGCCCAGCCCTTTCCATACACGGATGCAGCCGATCTCTTGCGCCGTTTGCAACCGGGCGTGCATGGGGTGATCCTCTCCAAAGGGGGCCACCGGGCCACCTTTCTGCCCCAGGTGTGGGAACAACTGCCCGATCCGCGTCAGTTTCTCCAGCATCTTTGCCGCAAGGCCGGATTGGGGCAGGAGTGCTGGCAGGGGTCGGAGGGAGACAAGCCGGATATTGCTGTCTATACAGTGCAAAAAATAGTGGAGTAGGGCCGGAAAACCTGCACGGTTCGTCCAAGGTTGACACCCGGCGCACAGTGACGGATAATCAAGCGGTTTTTGCTCTCTATACGGATTACAGATATTGGGTGTACCGGGAATCCACATGATCCATAACAGCCTGCCAAACAAACAGGGATTGTATGATCCCTTTCTGGAGCATGATGCCTGTGGTATCGGCTTTGTTGCTAACATTAATGGAAAAAAATCACATAACATCATTAGTGTGGCGTTGGAGCTGCTGGTCAATCTGACCCACAGGGGCGCGACGGGAGCAGACCCGTTGACCGGCGACGGAGCCGGTTTGCTGATGCAACTGCCCGACGCTTTCCTGCGTGCCGAGTGCGAACCCCTCAAAATTCGCCTGCCAGCGGAGGGGCAATATGGGGTCGGCATGGTGTTTCTCCCCAAAAATCCCCACCTCCAGGAGTCGTATCGGCGGCATGTGGAACAGATTATCGTCGATGAGGGGCAGCAAATGTTGGGTTGGCGGCCCGTCCCCATCAGCCCGGATGCCCGCATCGGCTATACGGCAAAGGCCTCGGAGCCCGCCGTGTTCCAGGTGTTCATTGGTCAGGGTATTGTTCCAGAGGAGCGGGATGAGCTCTGGATGGAGCGCAAGCTCTATCTGATCCGCCGCCGCATCGAAAATGCCGTGCTGGGTTACAGCAAGGAGGAGGTCAAATCCTTCTATATCGCCAGCATGTCCACCCGCACCCTGCTTTACAAGGGCATGTTTCTGGCGGATCAGGTGGCGGCCTATTATCCCGATTTGAGCAATCCCCTGATGGTTTCCGCTTTTGCCATGGTGCATCAGCGCTATTCCACCAACACCTTTCCCACCTGGGAACTGGCCCATCCGTTCCGCATGATCTGCCACAACGGGGAGATCAATACCCTGCGGGGCAATATCAACTGGATGCATGCCCGGGAGGCGGCACTCTCTTCCCCGCTGTTCGGAGAGAGCATCAAAAAGCTGTTTCCCATCGTTCAGGAGGGTATCTCCGATTCGGCCTCCTTTGACCGTGCCCTGGAATTTTTGGTGCTGTCGGGACGCTCGCTACCCCACGCCATGATGATGATGATTCCGGAAGCCTGGGAAAATCACCAACAAATGGATCCGGATCGGCGGGCCTTTTACCAGTATCATGGCTCCATCATGGAACCCTGGGATGGACCGGCGGCCGTGGCCTTTACCGATGGCCGCTACATCGGTGCCACCCTGGACCGCAACGGTTTGCGCCCGGCCCGTTATCTGCTGACCAAGAGCGGTTTGTGCATCCTGGCCTCGGAGGCAGGCACCATTCCCGTGCCACCGGAGGATGAGTTGCGACACGGTCGTCTGCAACCAGGCCGCATGTTTGTGATTGATCTCAAACAGGGTCGGATTATCGATGACCAGGAGATCAAGGCGGAAATTGTCGCCCGGCAACCCTATCGGCAATGGGTGCAGGATAATTTGCTGCCCATCAGCGAACTGCCGGAGGGGGGCGCAGAGGCGGAGGAGTCGGAACCCCTGCTGACCCGTTCCCACCTCTTTGGCTACACGGAGGAGGATCTGGATCTGATCCTGGCCCCCATGGTCCAAACCGGAGAGGAGCCCGTGGGCTCCATGGGCAACGATGCCGCCCTGGCGGTCTTGTCGGACCGACCGGTCCTGCTGTTCAACTATTTCAAGCAGCTCTTCGCCCAGGTCACCAATCCCCCCATCGATCCCATCCGGGAAGAGCTGGTCATGAGCCTCTTTACCCAGTTGGGGCCGAACGGCAATCTGCTGGCCGAAGAGCCCAGCCATGTACGTCGCATCTGGTTGCCTCAGCCCATCCTGACCAATTCGGAGCTGGAAAAAATTCGCGCCATCGACACCGACCCGCTGCGGGCCAAAACCCTTTCCATCCTCTATCCCGCCGATGCCGGGCCGGAGGGGCTGAAACAGGCCATGGTGCGGTTGTGCGATGCCGTATCGGTCAGCCTGGCCGAGGGGTATGGGTTGCTCATCCTCAGCGACCGTGGGGCCTCGGCAACCCGCATTCCCATCCCTGTCCTGCTGGCGACCTCCGGCGTCCATCACCACATGATCCGCTCCGGTTCCCGCAATCGGGCGGGCATCGTCGTGGAGACCGGAGAGGCGCGGGAGGTCAACCATTTTGCCCTGCTGGTGGGCTACGGGGCCAATGCCGTCAACCCCTACATGGCCTTTGAGTTGTTGACCGATCTGGTCCGGCGGCGACTCCTGGAACCCCATACCCCGGAACAGGCCCGTTATCGCTATATCAAGGCCATCAACAAGGGGATGTTGAAGGTGTTTTCCAAAATGGGTATTTCCACCCTGCGCAGCTATTGCGGCGCACAGATTTTTGAAGCCGTGGGGCTGGATCACCAGGTCGTGGAGCGTTATTTTACCGGCACGGTCTCCCGGATCGAGGGGATCAACCTGGAAACCATCGCCCAGGAGGGGTTGCGCCGTTATCATCGGGCCTATGGCGGTTCACTCGCCGCCCAGGATGGCCTCGACGTGGGGGGAGAGTACAAGTTTCGCCGCGAAGGCGAGCGGCATATGTGGACACCACAAACCATCTCCCTGTTGCAACGGGCGACCAGAGAAAACAATTATTCGTTATTCAAAGAGTTTTCTGCAGCCATCAACGAACAGTCCCGGGCCATGTGCACCCTGCGGGGGCTGTTCCGCCTGAAACCGGCCCCCACCCCCATTCCCCTGGATGAGGTGGAACCGGCCGCCGAGTTGGTCAAACGGTTTGTCACCGGGGCCATGTCCTTCGGCTCCATCTCCAAAGAGGCCCATGAAACCTTGGCCATCGCCATGAACCGGCTGGGGGGGCGTTCCAATACCGGAGAGGGGGGTGAGGATCCGGAACGCTTCAAACCCCGTCCCAACGGCGATTTTGCCCGCAGTGCCATCAAACAGGTGGCCTCGGGGCGTTTTGGGGTCAGCAGCCACTATCTGGTCAATGCCACGGAGATGCAGATCAAGATTGCCCAGGGTGCCAAACCGGGGGAGGGGGGGCAGTTGCCGGGGCACAAGGTCAACGATGTGATTGCCAAAACCCGCAATACCACGCCGGGTGTCACCTTGATCAGCCCGCCGCCCCATCACGACATCTACTCCATCGAGGATTTGGCCCAGCTCATTTTTGACCTGAAAAATGTCAATCCTGCCGCCCGTATTTCGGTCAAACTGGTGGCCGAAGTGGGGGTGGGGACGGTGGCGGCCGGGGTGGCCAAAGGTCATGCGGATATGATCCTGATCTCCGGGGGGGATGGTGGCACCGGGGCCAGCCCCCTCAGTTCCATCAAACATGCAGGCGTCCCCTGGGAGCTGGGGTTGGCCGAAACCCAGCAAACCCTGGTGCTCAACGATCTGCGGGGACGGGTGCGCTTGCAGACCGATGGTCAGTTGCGTACCGGGCGGGATGTGGTGATCGCCGCCCTGTTGGGGGCAGAGGAGTTCGGCTTTGCCACCGCGCCCCTGGTGGTGGAGGGGTGCGTCATGATGCGCAAATGCCATCTGGGCACCTGCCCGACCGGTGTGGCCACCCAGGATCTGGCCCTGCGCAAAAAGTTTACCGGTGACCCCCAGCATGTGATCAACTTTTTCTATTTTGTCGCCAATGAAGTGCGGGAAATCATGGCGGAGATGGGTTTCCGCCGCCTGGATGAGATGGTCGGTCGGGTGGAGCTGATCCGCACGGCGCCCGCCATTGCCCATTGGAAGGCAAGGGGGCTCGATTTTTCGACCATTCTGCACAAACCGGATGTACCGAGCAACATTGCCACCCGCTGCGTGCAGCCCCAGGATCATGGCATCGACCATGTGCTGGATCTCAAGCTGCTGGATCTGGCGGAGCGGGCTTTCAAGAACAAAAAACCCATCGAAATCCGTCTGCCGATCCAAAACACCGACCGCACCGTGGGGGCCATGTTGGGGGGAGCGATTTCCAAACGGTTTGGCGCGGAGGGTCTGCCTGCCGAGACCATCGCCTGCCATTTTGAAGGGGTGGCGGGCCAAAGTTTTGGGGCTTTCAACGTCCATGGCGTCTCCCTCTATCTGCAGGGGGCTGCCAACGATTATGTGGGCAAAGGGATGTCGGGGGGGCGCATCGTCGTCCGTCCCCATCCCCGTTCGGCCCTGGTGGCCGAAGAAAATATCATCGTCGGCAATACCCTGCTGTATGGGGCAACCGGCGGGGAAGCCTATTTTCGAGGTATCGCCGGCGAGCGGTTTGCAGTGCGCAACTCCGGGGCCCAGGCGGTGGTGGAAGGGGTTGGAGACCATGGCTGTGAATATATGACCGGCGGCGTGGTGGTGGTGCTGGGGCGGACCGGACGCAACTTTGCAGCGGGCATGAGTGGCGGGATCGCCTATGTCTATGACCACCAGAAGCAGTTTGCTGACCTTTACAATCCCGCCATGGTCAGTTTGCAGGCATTGGATGAGGAGGACGCCGGACAGCTGCGCGCCCTCCTGGAAAAGCATAAAAAATATACTGACAGTGCTGTCGCCAGCCATGTTTTGAGCCAATGGGAGAGAGAATTTCCCTTGTTTGTCAAGGTGATACCTCTGGAATATCAACGGGTGTTGGCAGCGATGAAAGCGGTTCAGGAGCGCGCGGGTCATGGGTAAAGTTACGGGATTCATGGAAGTTGAGCGGGCAACGCCGTCGTTGCGGCCCGTCGCCGAACGCATTGGCGATTGGGATGCCATCTATCAGCCGTTTGCACGGGAACGCCTGCAAGAGCAGGCTTCCCGTTGCATGGACTGCGGGGTGCCTTTTTGCCATAACGGGTGCTCCCTGGGCAATCTGGTGCCCATGTGGAACGATTGGGTCTATCGGGGAGAGTGGGCCAAGGCCGTGGAAGCCCTGCACCGGACCAATAATTTTCCCGAATTTACCGGTCACGTCTGTCCGGCCCTGTGCGAGGCCTCCTGCGTGGTGGGTATCCATCAGGAGCCGGTGACCATTCGCGAGGTGGAGCGGACCATCGCCGAGGAGGGGTTTGCCCGTGGTTTGATCGTTCCCCGCCCCCCCCAGGTCAGGAGCGGCAAGCGGGTGGCGGTGATCGGCTCTGGACCGGCCGGTCTGGCGGCTGCCCAGCAATTGACCCGGGCAGGCCATACGGTCACCTTGTACGAAAAGGCTGCCCAGGCGGGGGGATTGTTGCGGTATGGAATTCCCGCTTTCAAGTTGGAAAAACGTTTGATCGACCGTCGATTGCAACAAATGCTGGCAGAGGGGTTGATTTTGCGCACGGGTGTGCATGTGGGGGTGGATCTGCCCGTTGCGCAACTGCGTCAGGAACAGGATGCCATCCTGTTGACCGGGGGGGCCGAACAGCCTCGGGATCTCCCCATTCCGGGACGGTCGTTGGCGGGTATTCATTTTGCCATGGCCTTTCTGGGCCAACAAAATCGGCGTTTGGCGGGGGAGGATATCTCCCAGGAGACCCCCATTCTTGCCGATGGCAAGCATGTGGTGGTGGTGGGTGGCGGCGATACCGGGGCGGATTGTGTGGGCACCTCGGTGCGCCAGGGGGCCAAAAGTGTCACCCAGATTGAACTGTTGCCCAAACCCCCCAAGGAGCGGGCCCCGGAGACCCCATGGCCCCTCTGGCCCAACCAGCTGCGCACCTCCACCTCCCACCAGGAGGGGTGTCAGCGGGAGTGGAGCATTCTCACCAAACGGTTTGAGGAGGAGGATGGGCGGGTCAAACGACTGCATTGTGTGCGGTTGCTCTGGCAGGAAAACGAGAGCGGTGGTCCCCCCAAAATGACGGAGATTGCCGGCAGCGACTTCAGCCTGGAGGCCGATCTGGTTTTGTTGGCCATGGGCTTTGTCGCACCGGTCAAAAGTGGTTTGCTGGAGGCGTTGGCGGTGGATCTGGACCAGCGGGGCAATGTGAAGGTCGATGCCAACCATATGACCAGCGTGGAGGGGATTTTTGCCGCAGGTGACATGGCAACCGGGCAATCCCTGGTGTTGAAAGCCATTCAAGGAGGCCGGCAGTCTGCCCAACGGGTGGATGCCTGGCTGCGCGGAGGCGTGAGCCTGTTGCCCTGAAAGAAGCCGCTTGGCCCGACGGGATCCCGATGGCTGATGCCACAAAAATTATCTTTCTGAACCGCTATTTTGCACCCGACCATGCGGCCACCAGCCAGCTGCTCTCCGATCTGGCCTTCGATTTGGCCGAGCGGGGGGAGAGGGTGCATGTCATCAGCAGCCGCCTGCGTTATGACGACCCGCAGGCGCGCCTGCCTCCCAGGGAGCAACTGCAGGGCGTGCAGGTGCACCGGGTCTGGAGTTCCCGCTTTGGCCGCCATTTTCTGCCGGGTCGGGCCATCGACTATCTGACTTTCCACTGGAGTGCGGCTGTACAACTGTTCCGTCTGGCTCGACGGGGGGATCGGGTGGTGGTCAAGACCGATCCCCCCTTGTTGTCTGTCAGCCTGGCACCGGTGATCCGCCTGCGGGGTGCCCGGTTGCTTACCTGGAACCAGGATCTGTTTCCTGAGGTCGCCGCTGCCCTGGGGGTGCGGGGTCTGGGCAGATGGGGGGTGCCTCTCCTGCAAGGCTTGCGCAACCGCTCCCTGCGGCAGGCCACCCATAACGTGGTGCTGGGCGACAGAATGGCGGATCGTTTGCGGCAGGCGGGCATTGCCCAGGAGCGACTGCATATCATCCATAACTGGTCGGATGGGCAAGCCATTACCCCCATGGCCGCCGAGGCGAACCCGTTGCGCCAGGCCTGGGGGCTGGAGGGCCGTTTTGTGGTCGGCTATTCCGGCAATCTGGGCCGCGCCCATGAGTTGGAAACCTTGCTGGATGCCGCCACCCTGCTGAAAGAGCGTCGGGATATCTGCTTTTTGTTCATCGGCGGCGGGGCCGGCCAGGCGCGCCTAGCGGATCAGATCAAAGCCCGGCAACTGACCCAGGTATACTGCAAGCCATACCAGCCGCAGGCACAACTCACCTACAGCCTCACCCTTCCGGATCTGCATTGGATCTCTTTGCTGCCCGCCCTGGAGGGATTGATCGTTCCCAGCAAATTTTATGGCATTGCCGCCGCTGGTCGGGCCACCCTCTACATCGGGGATGCCCAGGGGGAGATTCCGATGCTGTTGCGCAGCGGCGGCTGCGGCGTCACCTTGGCCATCGGTGACAGCCAGGGGGTGGCCCGGCAGATTGCCGCCTGGGCGGAGGATCGCCGGGCGTGCCAGCAGATGGGCCAGGCTGCTCGCCAGCTGTTCCTGCGGCGTTTTGATCGGCCCATCGCGTTGGCGGCCTGGCGGGCGTTGTTGATGG
>JADGCE010000021.1:12994-25458 GCA_015229095.1 Magnetococcales bacterium
CCCTGCAAGCCAGTGCATCATCTGTTGAAGCATCTGCTTTCCCTCTTGTGTGTTGGAAAAGTCTTGATCAAACAAGTTGTTGTGCCCCCAGATCAGGATGCGGGCCCCTCCCTTTCCCTGGGCTGCTGCTGCAACGCTTTTTCCTTGTGCATCTGTTATGACAGGAATCATGGTGGTACGCCCCAATACATGGGAAAAGGCCGCGCCCTGCACAGGTGCGGAGAGGGGGATGGGCCCACGTCCGAAGAGTGGCCCCAGAAGAAAAGGCGCAGGCACGGAATCCCCATTGAGCAGCATTCCGAATCGGGATGCAATGCGATTGAACCCAAGGCGATCCAATGATTTTTTTTCGTAACTGGCCGGGACCCAGGCAGGACACAGCAAAAAAACAGCGCCTCCCTTGTCGATGTAGCGATCCATGATGGCCAGATCCTCTTCGCTAAACTCTGGTCGATGCATTTCATAGCGGATAATAAAAATGCGCGCACGCATCAAATCTTCCGCATATGTGGATAAAGGTCCGGTTTTGATCATGACTCGATCGTTGGCCTCTTTTAAAAGAACATCCCATGGGATGGGGCCGCCGTGATATTGATCGATCAATAATGTTTTTTCCTTGCCAGCTATTTTTCTGAATGAGCGCTCCGGAGCAGCATCCATTCCCATGTGATCGACACTGTTTGAGAGGGCGTGATGCGCCCCATGCGACTCCAGGTCAATCTCATAAACAGGTTGGTTGCCGACAAGAAATATATTTTTGATCCTGTGATCCGGTAAAATATGCGTGACATCCATCAGGGAATAGCGGATGCCATAACGCCGGAAAAAGGTTGACACATCATCCATTTTTTCAATATTATTTGGTGCTTCAACAAATGTGATACCCGTGGCAAAATTCAATCGTTGCACCTCTCCTATCGGTCCCATAAACACATCCTTGTGGCTGTAACTGCGACGCAGGGCTTGCACCGTTTCATCTTCTGTGAGCTTCTGGTCAGATGTTGTGTATGCAAAGAGCAGGTTATCAAAAAATGCATTTCCCCAGAAACTCCACTGACTTTTTGCAAAAAGCAGGCAGACAAAAACAGCAACCACCCAGCGGGCAAAAATAAACCGATGATTCTGAGTGGAGAAAGATAAAACTATAAACATTATACCAAAGAGTGACGGCATTACCATGTAGCGTTTATCGATCAGAGGGAGCAGGCAGTGCAGGAACGAATAGCCAAGAAACAACATAAAAACCATTATCAAGAAAAACTGTTTGTTTCGATTGGCAATCCCGGCAATCAAGATCAATCCTGTCAATACAAGAATTGCATAGAGGATGAGAAAACCATCGACGGATTGATTCAGTATTGTGAAATAATTTTTTGAAATATAAATAATTTTTGTTATCAAATCACCAAAGGTATGGGTCATCCAGTATCCAGCTGCTGTTGGCAGGGGAGTCTGTTCGTGATAGTCCCAATAATCATAGGCTCTGTCTGTCCAGAGGGCCGGAGTCATATGTGTAAAGAGGGGGTCACCAAACAGCTTGTAATTCCTGATGGCCCAGGGCGTTACCAGGGCAACCGCATAAATCCATAGAACAATCAAACGGCGATAGATGTGAGAGGAGAGCATGAAATATCCCATACTCAGGGATGTCACCATAAAACCAATAAATATCCATTGTTCTCCGGACCGTACATAAAAAAAAGCGGCCAAGGCAAGAGCACATAATAGAACATAGCGATGCTCGTCACGAGTGAGAACAAGCCACAGGCCGAAAAGGGCATACGCCACGGTTGTGACGGCAACGGGTATGCTCAAACCTGCAAATATCTCAAAGAGAAAATCATTATGGGCATTGAAAGAGATCCAGAAATAAATGCAAAGACCTGCCAGAATACCTCCTGTCAGGCCACGGCTTAATTTCAATATCGGGTAGATGGAGAGTCCAGCCGCTGATGCAACGACCATGTTGGAGACAGAAATGGATGGACCGAACAGATAAAAAAACAGCGCGTAAATGACGGGCAGCAGGGGAGAATGTGCCGCGCTGTGATTCCAGGGTTGAAACTCATACAACCAGCCCTGTTTCATATTGATCCAATAAAAATGGCCCTCTGCAATGCTCTTGGCAAGAATGCCGCGATACCAACTGTCTGGAGAGTTCTGAAATCCATGTTGCCATGCAAACCATAACCAGAAGATCCAGGCCATGAGCAGCCAGGAAAAATCGACACGAAGAGAGATCCAACCCGCGATCCTCATGAATAAACGATGGATGGATGGAGAAAAATGGTTGATCATGATCGGGCTCATGGAGTCGTTATACGGGTCCGATGGATGGCTGCTCTCTATCCGCTGAGAGGTGCGATGGCTCTGCAGAGCATCCAGAACCCGATCCAGCGGCGGGATGTTTGATCGCCAGCAAGAAAAACTCTCCGGAAGGCAGTGTAAGTCTCAGGGACTGGATGAACCGGGGCAGCAAACGCGCCGCCACACCTGTCATCCCGGAGAGCCATCGGATTTCAAAAGCGGTCAATTGACGCAACAGGTAGGCCAGGGACAGGGTTTTCCAGTTGTGACCGCCATCCAGGATCCGGAAGCCCTTTTGTTCCAGCAACCGGGTGAGCAGCTCCGGGGTGAAATAATAGAGATGTTCACGTTTGAAATGCCACCATTGACTGCCCATCCAGCGTCGGGAAAAAGAGTCTGCGTCGGGTGTGACCAGGTAAAGCAAACCTCCGGGAGTCAGCAGATCATGCAATTGATCCAGAGCGGCGCCGGGATGGGGCACATGTTCCAGCAAATCGAAAAGCGTGATGACATGAAAGGATGCTGGTGGCAAAAGGCTCTCTTCCAGGGTTGCATGCAGCATCGTTCCCGGACCGACATAGGGTTGTGCCGCCTGGACAGCGTCAGCAGAGCGTTCCAGACCTGTGGCCTTCCACCCCTCGGAGAGCAACAACTCTACCCACTCCCCACGGGCTGCGCCCACGTCCAGCAGGCATCCCTTTTGTGGAAAAATGCGCTGGATGCGCTCCAGATGGGGACGAAAATAGGCTTTTTTCTGTTTCCTGACCACGCTCTCCCACGCATCCCCCCCCCAGGCCGCATAATAATCGGCCTGGTAGAGTGCTTCCAGTGCAGCGGCTTCCGGCAAGGGATGGACAAACTCCAGGCCACATCCCGAACAGGCATGCACCGCCGTTCCGCGTGTGGTCAGCAGATGGGTGCCATCCCCGGCAACGGAGCAGACGGGACAGCATCTGCTCATGCTCGGTGCTCCTTGTGTGCCAGAATGGGCCATACCTCCTGGGCCACGACCTCGGGCAGGAGTTCCATGAGACAACGGTTGTCCGTGCAATGGGAGTGCTTGCCGTTAAAAATCGTGAGGCACGGTTGACAATCCAGATCCAGTTGGAGCGCGCGCACCTGGGCACCCAACGGGCGATACAGGGTGGCACTCTCCGGACCGAACAGAACAATGCTCGGTATACCGGTCAGCGCGGCCACGTGGGCGGGGCCGGAATCGTTGCTGATCAAACAGTCGGCCCAATGGAACAGATCAATCAAGCCCTGCACATCGGTCTTTCCTGCCAGATTGAAAAGTCTCTCCTGCAGCGGGGTGGATGCAAACAGCTGCCGCAACGTTTCGCCCGCTTGATATTCATGGGCGGAGCCGATGATGACAATACCGATATCCGCTCGCCCCTCCAAGAGGAGGGTCAACAGGCGTTGGAAATGGGTGATGGGCCACTTCCGCAAGAGGACCAGATCCCCGCAGTGGGGGTTGATGGCGATCCAGTGCCGGATCATGGCGGGAGTCTGGCAGCCAGCCTGCCGCAACCATTCGGCGATGTTTTCCCGAAAGTGCGGGGCGGGCGGCAAGCGGGGCAGTGCTTTGGGCGCAGATTCCGAGGCGATGCCGAAGGGCTGCAACAGTGTCATGAACACCCGGGATGTGTGGAGTGTGCTGTTGAAATGGATGGAATAATCCAAAAGATTGCCCCGTTTGAGCCCTTCTGTGTGAAATCCGTGAAACCCGATCAATGCCCCTGGTCGCGCCATTCTGCCAAACAGGGCCGTAAAACGGGAAAAAAACTCCAGATCGACCACAGCATCCAGATGCAGACGTCGGGCCTGCAACAGGGCATGCAGGCCGCTGCGCAACAACCGGACTGCCGAGCTGTTGTCGATGGTCAACATATTTTCCGGGGCTACCATGCCGGTCAGGGGCAACAGTTGTGCGTTGGAGCGGAAGGTAAGAAAATGGAGTGTCGCTTGGGGGTGGTGTTGTCGCAAGGTTTGGATCGCAGGCAGGGAGAGCACGATGCTGCCTATGCCAAACAGTTTGATCAACAGGATCGAGCGGGGGTGTGCCAGCTCCGCCCCTTTGGTCGGAAAAAGACGACGGATCCACAGGAGCCCGGTGACGATCGTGCAGAGTGCCCTTCCAATCCAATAGTCAAGCAGACGGAGCCATTTGATGGTCATGTGTTATTGCCTGATGGTCTATGAATTCTCAGCGGAATTGCCTGCGGTTTGTCAACGCCAGACGGATAAAGGAGAACAGGGAACGATTTTCTGATTTCAGGCAGACCCATGCATACACCCCTTTAAAAACCCACCGATAAATGGGACGATAGGGACCGAACAGCAGGGGGCGCACCCAGGGCAGCAGCCGTGGGATGAGCACCAGTATCTGAAACCATGCGTGCAGGTTGCGGATAAAGTCCCTGTTGACTCCGGTCAGGATCGAATCGTTAAAAAAGGAAAGTGGTGTGTCGTGATAACAATAACCTGATTTTAAATAATTGTTTTCAATAGCAAACTGGGCCAACTGGGTGCCTGGATAGGGGGTGTAGATGGCGCACCAGGGAAAATCCGGGCGGATTTGATGGTTCAGTGCCAGTGTCTCCAGCATCTCTTCGGGGGTTTCGGAGGGAAAACCGACAATATTGTAGGTCCGGAAACGAACACCCTGGGTACGCAAGTGTTGGGCGGCCTGCAGCACCTGTTCGTTGTGGTATCGGCGGCGCAACAGTTGGCGGCGAACCCGTTCCGAACCGGATTCAATGCCGAAGGCGATCATGTGGCAACCCGTTTTTTTCAGCAATGCAGCCAGTTCTTCGGTGACCAGTTCGGGTCGGATCAGACAGGTGTAGGGCATGGCAAATCGTTGGTGAAAACCGGTAAACAGGGCGTTCAGAAACAGCATGTCCCGTCCCAATGTGTCCGAACCCAGAAAGATGGCGCGGGCAGCAGGATAGTGGATGCGCAGTGCAGCAACCTCCTCCAGGATGCGCGGCACGCTCAAGGTGCGCACATAGGGCCCCAACCCCCGATAGAGTTGCCGTTGGTTGCTGTTATGGCAGTAGGAACAGGCGTAGGGACAGCCACGTGTCATGAAAACGGCGGGATAGCTGTCACCGGCAATGACGGGCAGATGGCGATAGATGCCATAATCCGGGAAGGGCAACGTATCCAGATCGGCCGTCAGCGGACGCATGGCATTATGAACCACATGGCCGTCCGGTTTTTTCCAGGAGATGTTGGCCACAGTGATCTCCTCCATGCCCTGCGCGACGGCCTCGATCAACGCGACCAGCGGGGCTTCTCCCTCTCCACGGCAGATAAAATCGACACCCGGTTCCTGCACGATCTCTGGAGCGAGTGTGGGGTGAATGCCGCCGAGAATGGTATGAATCTGTGGCAAAGCCTGTTTGATCTGCCGTGCGGCACGGACGATTTCCCGATGGATGCCGGTCATGCAGGGAAAGGCTACCCAATCGGCCTGATGGACGGCGGCTACCTGGGGTGCCTGTTCGGGATCGCGGATGATCTCCACCCGATAGGTATGTCCCGCATCCCTCAGGGCCCCGCACAGGGCATAAAGGCCCGGAAATGCAAACGATTGGAATTGCAAAAACAGAACGTGCGCCAATGTTGCGTCCCCTGGAAAAAGAGTTTTCCGATATCCGCGCAGAAGCTTGGCAGCGTACTGTATCCGGTTTTCCATGTCCATGTCTGGTTTTCTCTTTTCCACAGCATGGCCTTTTGTCGCGGCCTGCCATCTTTTTCCGCTGTGTGGGGGAATGTTGGGCGTCATGATGCCTCATTCTATCGAGCCATGTGGCGGGAGATCGCGGCGGGGTGTCGGATAGCCTTGTATCGAGAAAACCGGATGCGGTACACTCCCGGAGGGCGGGTTCCCTGGGTGCCAGGGTGTGTTGATCTGCTCTCTGTCATTGGTGGTCAAGCGCTCAGGGGGGCTCCATGAGGGGATTGTCCACTCACAGGGAAGCCCATAAGGATGGTGTGCCCATGTCCCACAACGCCATTGCGGCAAGCGGAGTTTGCAAACGGTTTGACGGTCAGTTTGCACTGGATGGTCTGAGCCTGAGCGTGGCAGCCGGAGAGTTTTTTGGTCTGGTGGGTGGCAACGGGGCGGGCAAAACCACCCTGATCAAATGTATCCTGGACTTCTGCCACATGGACGACGGCACCATCGAGATTTTCGGACGGAGACGCGCCGATGTGCAGGCGCGGGCCGCCCTGGCCTACCTGCCGGAACGGTTCAGCCCGCCACACTTCCTGACGGGGCGCGAGTTTTTGCGTACCATGGCCCAGTTCTATGACAACCCCTGGGACAACGCCGCCGCCGAGGAGCTTTCCATTGGGTTGGACATGGAACCCACCGCCCTGGACAAGCCCATCCGCGCCCTCTCCAAGGGCATGACGCAAAAACTGGGGCTGGCCGCCTCTCTCCTGAGCGGCAGGGCCCTCCTGCTCCTGGACGAACCCATGAGCGGCCTGGACCCCCAGGCCCGCATTCTCCTCAAACGACGACTCGTGCGGTTAAAACAGCAGCAGGGCACCACGTTGTTTTTCAATACCCATCTGTTGGCCGATGTGGCAGAGATCTGCGATCGGATGGGCGTGCTGCATCGCGGTCGGTTGTGCTTTGTCGGCACCCCGACCGCATGCATGACCCGCTATGGCGGTGCCACTCTGGAGGAGTCCTATTTGCACTGTATTCAGGCGGAAACGGCTTCCAGAGCCCCTGCCCTGTGAACGGAGCTTGTTGCGGGTCCAGGGTGTCAGGCGACATGTAAAACTGACCCCCTGGCGACATGAGGCATTGTCCCCCTCCGGTAAGGAGGAGAGATGACATGAACGGAAGATGAGGTTTCAATCCTTGGACACATTGACCAGGAATATACCGCAATGAAAATCCTGGGAGATGTTGACACTCACCATGCGAGGAAATTCAATGATTCATAGTAAATTATTAAACAAGGTAAGACTTAAAAATACATTTATAGCGGTTGTAATTTTATTGCAGTTGCTTCTCGTTCTTTTATCATTCACATTCTTGCAGAATACCGTTCCCCTCTTGACCCAGGCTGAGGATCAGAGGATTCGCGGGGTCGTTACTTATGTCAATCATGAAATCGAACAGTCGACCAATCGTGCCATGATCGCCATCTCAGGGGTAGCAGACAATATCCACATCGCGCAAGTTTTGGCAGAACGAAACCGTGAAAAACTGATATCGGAAACCAAGACGATGTGGGAAAACCTGAAACAACTCGGATTTGCACAATTTAATTTTCATATCAAGCAGGCAGGAGAAGTTGTTTTCTTGTATCGCGCCCACAACCCGGAAAAATTTAATGACTCTATCGGATTTCGCCCCACCGTCGTCAAGGCGAATAACAACAAGACGATAATTAAAGGTTTGGAGCAAGGGCGCGCCGGCTACGGATTTCGCGCCGTTGCGCCTATATTCCTGGATGGAACACATATCGGATCCGCTGAAGTTGGGTTTGATCTATCCAATGCCTTTCTGGAGATTCTGAACACCAACTATCCAGGAAGTTGGGCACTGTACAATTTGGCTCGCGGCATGGTGGAAGGAGAGGATCGTGTCTTGCTTAATACAATCGGGCCCCTCAAGGACAGTGCTTTCAAAAATTTACTTCCCAACAAGTCTATTTTATCACACATTAGTACAGGAAATTATCTTTATGAATTGGATGAGAGCAGCGAAACCAATTCTCTGTATATGCCTGTCAAAAATTTTCAGGGTGATATTGTAGTAATGCTGCAATATATCAGTTCAACCACCTATTTTGAACAACTGAGGCGAGCAAGGATTGGTGGTATCATTGTTTGTGGTGTCGGTCTTTTTGTATCCAGTTTTATTCTTTTGTTGTTATACCGAATGATCACAACCCCGATACGCAGACTGGTGTCGGAAACGGAAAATATCAAGAAATTCAACCTGGATGAACCGATAAAGATTATTAGTTCCGTGCGTGAGGTACAGGATCTGGTCGATGCCATGGGAGCGATGAAAATTGGCCTGCAATCGTTCAGAAAATATATTCCTGATCAACTGGTGCGCCAATTGATCTCCAGTCGACAAGAGGCTGTTGTCAGCGGGCAGCGACGGCACATGACTATCATGTTTACGGATATCGAGAATTTTTCTACTATTTCTGAAAAATTGACCCCGAATGAACTGGCCTCGCAACTTTCTGGATATATGCATGCGATGACAATGATCATTACCAGTCATGGAGGAACAGTGGATAAATATATCGGCGATTCCATCATGGCTTTCTGGGGAGCTCCACTGGAAATGAAGGATCACTCCTTGAATGCCTGTCTGGCAGCGCTGGCCTGCAAAAAACGGGAACGTGAGCTGAGCAGTGAGTGGCTCGCACAAAACAGACCTTTTTTCAATACTCGCATTGGTATCAGTACCGGTGAAGTGGTGGTTGGTAATATCGGTTCGCCCACGCGCCTGAGCTATACTGTGATTGGCGATACCGTCAACCTGGCCAGTCGCCTAGAAGGGTTGAACAAGGAGTATAATACCAGCATCATCATCAGCCAGATGACATTGGAAGAACTGCCTGACGAATTCACGTATCGGTTATTGGATATTGTGGTGGTCAAAGGCAAGATAGAACCTGTGCCGATCTACGAACTGGCAGCCAGAAAAGGGGATATCACCTCCCTTGACGTGGAATTCATGACCATATTCAGCAAGGCGGTCGAGTCTTATGTTGCCAAGGATTGGACAAGGGCGCGCAACCGGTTTCAACGCCTGCTCACTATCAAGCCGAATGATCGGGCCTGCCAAATTTTTATCGACCGTTGCGACGAATACGAGATCAATCCACCATCCGACGACTGGGGTGGTGAATATGTCTATCATCGTAAATGAATCCGTCATTCAATTCGCAGCGCGTGTGGACATTCAAAAATTCTTGCTGGGGCCTGGGGGCGACGCCCCGACAGGCATCTCTCCCCCGGACCCCGTGATACTTTACCTGTCCAAGTCAGGCCGGTCGAGTTACCGGGGCGCGGGCACGACCTGTTTTTTGGCGCCGCGTTTTTGCAGATAATCAAAAATTTCCGCCAGTTTGTTCTCCTCGGCAATGGCGAGAGGCGTCTCTCCCTGGTTGTTGGCATGGGAAATGTTGGAACCATGTTCCGCCAGCCAACGCACCATCTCGATATGTCGCCCTTCGACGGCATAGAACAGCGGCGTTTCTCCACCCGCATCCACCGCATCCAACTTGGCCCCCGCGTTGCTCAGGGCATCGGCCACCTCTACATGGCCAGCAAATGCCGCATAGTGCATGGGGCTCCAACCACCAAATACCGTGGCGTTGACACGGGCACCCTTGTCCAGGAGCAGCCTCAGTGCCTCCGTATTCCCCGTAAAAGCGGCATAATGGATCGGACTGGCCCGCTTGCCATCCGTGACATTGGGATCTGTTCCAGAGGCCAGCATCGCCTTGAGTTGACCAAGATCGTTGCGGGAGATGACCGCAATGAACGCCCGGTTGACGGGATTGTCACTGTTTTCCAGAATGGCGGCGGCAAACGGGGGATGATCCCCATAAACCACCCCCGTCGACAACAGTGCCACCGGCAGCGCAAGGCTCAAAAGGGCAAAACGCAGGAGGGACATGTGCATGATCCTTATTCTGTTGGAGTGCGATCCATGATCGGGTGGCTGCAGCGCGTCGCCCAGGTGCTGGGCCTGCCATGCCTGCCGCTCGGCAGCCGGAACAGGGACATACTACTGGAACGACAACCAGAATGCCAGCACTCCCGCACGCCCTCGCCCCTACCTCTCCCACACAAACATCCCGCCCATGGTGTCACGGAAAATGGATGGCGTTTGGGTGAACAAAAAATTTTTTGCTTGCAACAAGGTTGATTTACTGCTATCCGTGGCATATTCCTGTTGATTGTCCCGCCAGCGTGCCACCGGTCAGAGAGGGAGGAATGTCCGTGCATCACAATCCTGTTGCATCCCCATCTTCCAAACCACCCTGGCATTTTTCCCTGGCCGACCTGATCGGCCATTTTCGGACCGTTGGCAAAATTTCCCTCTATGTCGCCCTGCTGACCGCCCTTTGCCTGCTGGTGGCGGTTTATTATCTGGCCGGAACGGAGGGGGGGAGCTATCTGGCCATTTTTGACGCCCATACCCTGACCAAAAAACAGCTGCTGCCCGCCCTGCTGATCGCCGGAGCGGTGTTGGTGGTGGTGGCAGGCGTCATCACCTGGATGGTGGTGTTGTACAGCACCATTCGGGTTGCCGGTCCCCTCTATCCCCTCTCTCGAAGCCTGGAAGGGTTGATCCTGGATGGCTCCGCTCCCGTCAGGAGTCGCCGCCAGGAGGATGCGTTAAGCGAAGAATACATGCTGTTTGCCGGGGGGGCCAAGCGCGTGCAATATCACTATGACAGCCTGCATGAGATGGTGGAGCTGGCTCTGGCCCAACTGGAACTGCCAGAGCCCGATCTGGGTGCCGGGCTGACGCAGACGATCAACAAACTTCGGGAGCTTGATCGCCTTGTCCAACTTTAAATCCATCCCTGTCATCCTGCTGCTGGTCGCCCTGGCAATCGGGCTGCGGCTGGATAGTGCCGCCGGTCGCAACGGCGGGCACTTGCTGAACAGTCGCTGCCAAAGCTGCCATTTGGCCGATACGGTGGACGCCAAGAATGGGGCTGTGTTGATTGCCAGCCAGGAAAAGCTGTGCGTCGAGTGCCATGCCAACGCGGTGCGTCTGAGCCATCCCTCCGGATTTTTGCCCAACCGCATTCTGAAGGATCAATTTCCCCGCGACTGGAAGGGCAGCTTGACCTGCAGCTCCTGTCACTTTATCCATGGCACAGGGCCCGGTTTGATGCGCAGTTCCAAACGGGGAGCCGATTTTTGCCACGAGTGCCATGAGCCCCGGTTTTTTGAGGAGATGGCCGACAGGGGGGCCTCTGTGCTGGCATCCGGTCACCTGGACGCTCGCCAGCAATCCGCCAACAACGATCTGCCCCTGGATGCGTTTACCCTGCAGTGCCTGGGCTGTCACAGTGATCAGGAGGGCGGCGACCGTCGTGTCGGACTCAGGAAGGGGGGGGTGCTGCAACACAACAGCAGCTCCATGAACCATCCCATCGGGGTGAACTATGCCCAGACAAGCCGCCAGGGAGGTTATCGGCCTTTGGAACTGTTGCCGGCGGAAATTTTATTGCCGAATGGTCTGGTCGGCTGCATATCCTGCCACGAGGGTTACAGTATCCGCCACGGCAAACTGGTCCGTGCCAACGCCGGCTCGGCACTCTGCCTCACCTGCCACGACCTGTAGGAGCCATTGATGCACAGCGACAACTCTCTCCACACACAGGGCGGCGATTCGACCCCATGGCCCCACCGGGAACGGCGCAGAAGGCGTTATGTGGATTTCCGCATGCAGACCAGCATGCTCATCGCCCTAATCATCCTGGAGATCGGCAGCGTCATCGGAGCCTTGTGCTACCTGTATTGGCGGTTCAACTCCCTGATCCGCGCCCAGTTGTACCGGATCCACCACGACTCCGACAGCCTCTTTACGCTCCTGCTGACGGAGGTGGGAACGGTGCTGTTCTGCCTGCTGGGTATCAACCTGCTGGCCATTTTTGTGGCAGACCGGATCTGGGGCTCCTATGTCAGGCGCGTGCTCGGTGCCTTTCGCACCCTTTCCAATCGGGTGGCCGACCTGGATTTTCGCTCAGAGCACCCCCCCCCGACCAAGCATGAGGTGCTGGTGCGCATGTTGACCTGGCGCAGCAAAGAGCGCGTCCGCCTCCGCACGATCCGGGAAGGATTGCAGGCTTTGTCGGCAGAGGAACCCCACACGCCGCAGGCCAGGGAAAGACTGCGGCAGCAGTTGCAGAAGATCGCCGCTACCCTGCCCGACTACAGCCGGCATTATGTAAAGGGGGGATGAACGGGGGCGCTTTCGTGCCGGAAAAAACGATTGAAAAAAAACCCCGCCAGGGGAGATAATCTCCCCTGGACCCCATGATATCTGGCCCTGGAACGGCACCAGGCCCGCAAACCGAGGAAAGGATGCCCCGGCTTGCTTCGGAACTTATGGAACCGGAGTGGTGATCCGTGCC
>JADGCE010000022.1:0-10801 GCA_015229095.1 Magnetococcales bacterium
TTGACCTCTATGGATCAAACTCCCCCGGTTTGCATGGAAGGCCGATGAACGGTTGCCGATCAAGGTCCAATCAAACCACAACGTTTCGCCCCGTTTTCATTCAGAACCATCACCGATGTCGGCGGCAATGCCCATGATTTCACAATCGGTTTAAACACCAATGACAGCGCATCCTGCAGCGGTGGCAGCCACGCATCCTTATGGCCATGGATAACAAGAACAAAACGAAAACTGGAGGTTGTGAGACTGAGCTTTCTGAAGGGCTCCGGCAACTCTCCGCCCGGATCCGGATGTCGTCCCAGGCAAATCGCCATACCAAGAAGAAACCCATTGGTGAGTTTGGTATGAATGTCATCGATAAAATTTCTAAAACTGGGCCTCTCCGGCCTCGGAGTGCTGGACTTCGCTTCCACCACCCAAACGACCGGTCGTCCGGCTTGAAACCGCAGAAGCAGGAATTCCGCCATCTGCACACCTTCCCGTATCTGTCTGTAAACTCCACTCTTTTCGATATAGAAGCACCGATCTGCCTCGTAGGGGCCAAACATCATCCCAGACTCACTCAGCACGGGACCGGTCATCGCAAGGCCTGTTCCACTTCCCGTTCGTGGAGAGAGATCGACTCGGCGATGATAGGGTTGTCCGGCATGCCGTTTTGCAGATCATCACATACCCAGCTGCTGCCGGTAGCAGATATCATCGGAATCGACCATCCACGCTCCTGCGCGATCAGGAACAATTTTTTGACCACAAAATAGGAGTGGCTGGCCATAAAAAATTGAACGCCACGCTCCGCCAGCACGGCCACGATCTCCAACAGTTGCGAGATGGCAGTGGGGTGCAGAGCCGACTCGGGTTCGTCGATCAACACCACCGAGTTGCCATCCAGATAGCGGTTGCCCAACAGGGTATCCAGAATGGCAAGCTTCTTGATACCCTCAGCCGTGACCCCGATGGGAAATTTGTGGCGGTCTCTGACAAACAGCCAACGACCAGCACCCTCCTCATACTCGATGACACCCCCCAGAAGAACCGCCAGCTGTTTGCGAGACCTGGCAAATTCCACACTGTTTCTGCCTCTGGATGTGGCTATTTTCAGTGCTTTAGCCAAATCAAAATAGGTATCATCAAAACCGAACATCCTGTCCTGTTCACGCGACTTCAGGATAATCTGATGCAGCGACAGCACCTCTTTCGCCGGCAAAAAAATCGAATTGCTGCCGCGTGGCGGCACATGGTTTTCGAGGCTGGCAATCAGTTTGCTGGTCTCCCTGCCAAAGCTGTAGGAGAAGGAGGCGTCATCCATGGTAAGCGAGCTCGACAAAGGGGCACCCGCCCCTTTGCTGACCAGGTCGCCAATTTTTTCAACCTGAAACGTCCAGTACAACTTGTCCGCCAGAATCTCGGAGGCTGACCGCTGCTCGTTGCCGCGCCTGTATCCTTCCAGCGTGCGCAAGCTGCTGTAGATCGCCTTCAGTAAAAATGTTTTTCCGCTGCCATTACCCCCGATTACCAGGTTGATCCTGTCAAGGTTCGGCCAGTGGATGCTGGAAAGCGGCCCGAAATTGTTCAATGTGATGCTCTGGAGCATTCCCCATTTCCTCCGTCAGTCCATGCGACCGAGACCTCCAGGGCACGACCGTCCTTTTCAGCCATGTGCAGCAGCATGGCCGCTTGATCAAGGTCTTTCATAGAGCAAGCGTCCCTCCCGCAGGGCATGGCCGACCACATGGTTCCATGAACCCCGCCAGCGCGCCACCTCTGCCCGACTGTAGAGCAGAATATCCTTGGCAATGCGAAACTCGGCGATCGCTTGCCGAATGGTTTGCAATTCACGCCAGCGGCTGTGTCCCCTGAAGCCCTCCTGCTCCACGATCAAAAGGTCGATGTCCGATTCCTCCGAGCCATCCCCACGGGCCAGGGAACCGAACAGAAAAATCTGCTCCGGTTGCACGGCCTCCACAATATTCCGCACCATGGTGATCAGATCGGTTTCGCTGATGGTCATGCCATGCTCCGTTGCCGTTGTTGAATACCCCCCTCACACCCCCCATCCCTTCACCGTCCAGAGGCCCAGGGCGGTCATGCCCAGGGAGCCCAGCAGATGCAGCAGGGCCACGGCCATCGCCCACAGATAGGCCTGCTGTTGCAGCAACCCCACCACCTCGGCGGAAAAGGTGGAAAAAGTGGTCAACCCCCCCATGAAACCGGTGATCACCAACAAACGCCACTCCGGTGCCAGCGCAGGGGCGTGGGCAAAAAAGGCCACCGCCACCCCCACCAGATAGCCCCCCAACAGATTGGCCGCCAACGTCCCCAACGGCAGGGTGGGCAACAGGGGGTTGAGCCACACAGAAAACCACCAGCGCAGCCAGGCACCCAGGGCCGCCCCCACCCCCACCGCGATCATCGACCAGAGCGGCATGCCCCACCCCGCGCCCCATGCGCTCCACCCGGAGCCCCGCTCATGCCGACCGTACCGAGGCCGCCGACTCTCCCAACAGCTTTTCCAGCTGCTGGACCAACGCCCTGGCCGTCCACTCCTCATAATGGGGCACCCGACTCTCCGCCGGCAGGCCATGCAACACATCCAGGGCCCCCAAACGCATCTGTCTGGCCCGCTCCAACACGCCCTCCTCCTGATAGAGGGTGGCCAGGTGCAGATAGGCCGCCACATGGCCATGATCCAGATAGAGGGTTTTTTTCAGCAGATCCTTGGCCTGCTCCACATCGCCCCGATCCTGCACCAGGGTTGCCAACAAAAAATGCGGCTCCGCCACAAAGGGTCGATGGCGCAGGGCCTCCCGGCAATAGCCCTCTGCCTTGCCCTGCTCCCCCAGATTGGCATGGCAGCGGGCCAGCAGCAGACAGAGCTCCCCGCTCAGGGGAAGAGCCTCGCGCAGGGATTCCGCCAAGCGGATCGCCGCCCCATAGTGCCCCTGTTCCAACTGGGCTTGGGCCTCCTGCAGCCTCTGCTCCGCCGATTTTTGTCTCTTGACGGGAGGCGCGGGAGGCGCGGGAGGAACCACAGGCACGGGCTTTTTCACTTGCCACCCCACCGGGGATGGCAGGGGGCCCTCTGTGCCACCCGCAGAGGGGGAACGCACGCTCACCCCCTCCCGACCCAAACCCCGACGGCCAGCCGACGCTCTCTCCTCCAAAGGGCGATAAAAAATGACAGAATCGGGAAATTGCCGAACCTCCAAGGGCAACGATCCGGAGGCCACCAACTGGGAAACCGGCTGTTGCACCTCCGCATGACCGGTCAAAATATAGCCCCCCGGCCGCAAACAGGCCGCAAAACGGGCCATGATGCCGGCAATGGCGTCATAATGGAAATAAATGAAAACATTGCGGCAGACGATCAGGTCCAGGTCGTACAAATCCTGGCGCGGATCCGGGAAGAGATCCTTGATCAAATTCAATTTTGCAAAACGGACCATCTCCTGCAGGCCCGGTTGCAACCGCCACTCCCCCGGGTAGCGACCATCCGGGACAAAATAGCTCTGCTGCACCTCCTCCCCCACACCCCGAAAGGCCCAGCGGCCATAACGCCCCTCCTGAGCCTGTTGCAGGGCCTGTTCGTTGATATCGGTCCCCTTGATCAACACATTCCAGCCATTCGCCGCCGGCGGCAGAGAGTCCCTGGCCACCACCCCCCCAGCCGCAGCCAACGCGGATGCGATCAGGATCGCCAGGGAATAGGGCTCCTCCCCCGAAGAGCACCCCGCACTCCAGACCCGCAAGGAACGACTCGGAGCACGCAGGGCCAACAATTCCGGAAAAATCACCTCCCGCAACAGACGCATCTGCCCGGCATCCCGGAAAAAATAGCTCTCCCCGGTGGTGAGTTCCAACACCAGCGCCCGCCACTCCTGCTCGCTGGCCGCTCCTTCAGAGGTCAACAAGGCCAGATAACGGGCCTCCGTACCGCTTTGGCTCAGCTGCACACGACGCACCAGCTTTTCCCGCAGATGGGGCAAATCATGCTCCGGAATCACAAACCCTGTATATGCGCCAATCACATGGCAAAATTGTTCCAGGATCCCATGAGAGAAAGATTCCATGCGCATCAGGCGGGCAGCTCACTCAAGGTCCAATAGAGGTTGATGGTCCGAATCACCTCGACAAATTGCAGATAATCCACCGGCTTGACCATATAGCCGGCTACGCCCAGATCAAAACTTTTCGCCCGATCCAATTCATCCTTCGAGGTGGTCAACACCACCACCGGAATGGTACGCAGGTGCTCTTCCTGCTTGATGGCGTTCAAAAACTCAATACCGTTCATGCGGGGCATATTGAGGTCCAGCAAAATGATGCAGGGTCGCTCGTTCTGGGGATCCTGCAACCAGGCCACCCCCTCCTCCCCATTGCCCACCAGGGCGACCGGATTGCCCACATGAATCGCCTTCAAGGCCCGCTTGACGGTCATCGCGTCCACCCGATCATCTTCCACCAGCAATATGGTCTTCATGCCCTTCATGATGCTATACACTCCCTGATTCCTCGACGGATAATGGAACAGCTCTCTTGGGTACGGTAAACTCAAACCGCGTCCCCGGCACCGACTGGCCCGACCCATCCCCCTCCGCCGGGATGGGGGAGATCACCCGGACCACGCCCCCGTGCAGCTCGATAATTTTTTTGACCAGGGTGAGGCCAATGCCGGTGCTGCCATAGGCATCCCCGGCATGCAAGGTTTGAAAAATCTGGAAAATACGCTCATGATCCCTGGGCGCAATGCCCGGTCCGTTGTCCTGCACCCCGAACAGATAGCACTCTTCCTGCTCCAGGCAGCTCAGGAGGATCTCCCCCTGGGGCTTGTCCATGAATTTGATGGCGTTGGAGATCAAATTCTGGAACACCTGCCCCATGCGCACCCGCTCACAAACCAGCACCGGCAACCGGGAGAGCAGCCGCACCGTCACGGTCGGCGGGGGCGCCAACAGATCAATCACCTCTGTCACCAGCTTGTTGAGGTTGACAGGCTCCTGCGCCTCCCGCACCCGACCGACGCGGGAATAGTGCAGCACCCCCTCGATCAACTGATCCATGCGCCGCACCCGCCCCTGCAGCAACTCCAACTGCTCCCGGCCATCCTCATCAAACAGCGCCCCATAATCTTCGGCGATCCACTGCACCAGGGAGTGGATCGCCCGCAAAGGGGCCTTTAAATCGTGGGAAACGATATAGGCAAACTGCTGGAGTTCCTGGTTGGTACGCTCCAACTCCCGGATCAATCGCTCCCGCTCTCCCGTCTCTGCCATGGCCAGTTCCCCTCAAGGATTTTTAGGTAATGTGAAACAAAAGGTGCTCCCCACCCCCACCTGGGAATCCACCCAGATACGACCCCCGAATTTATGAACAATCTTGCGCACCAGGGCCAGCCCCATGCCGGAGCTCTCCTGCTGGTCCCTCGCCTGCAGGGTCTGAAAAACGCCAAAAATCTTTTCAAAGTGTTGGGCGTCAATCCCGGGGCCATTGTCACTGACCTGGAACTGCCACCAATCCCCGCCAACCGCCCCCCCGGTCGCCCCCCCGGTCGCCGAAGCCACCTCCCCCGCACAGGCAATCCGCACCACCCCCAGGGGTTTATCCATGAAGCGTATGGCATTGTCAATCAGGCTGTAAAAGATCTGCTCCGCCCGCCGGGGCTCAAACAGGATGTGGGGCAGCGCGTTTTCCAGCACCACCTCCATGCTCTCCGGCGGCTTCAGCTCCTTGATCACCCGGGTCACCAGACGGTTGAGATCCACCTGCTGCAACTGCTCGTTGAGACGGTTGACCCGCACATAGTGCAACAGGGCACTGATCAGACCATTGAGCCGATCCGCCCGCCCCTGCAGCAGGTGCACCAACTCCATCCCCTCGGCGCCCAGGCGATCCGCATAGTCGGAAGCCAACCAACTGGTCAACGAGCCAATGGCACGAAAGGGGGCCTTGAGATCATGGGAGATGATATAGGCAAAATCATCCAGCTCCCGGTTGGCCGACTGCAACTCCGCCAGGGTGGCCGCCTGGGCCGCCTCCATTTTGCTGCGTTCGACGATCTCCTCTTGCAACTGCTTGTTGCTCACCTCCAAACGGGTGGCCTGATCCACCAGGCGGGAGTTGAGCATTTTCAGCTCCAAATGGTTGTCCATCAACTCCTTGTTCTGCTGAACCGCCTTCTGATAGGTGGCCAGCAGCAGATCCAGCACCTGCCGACGGCTGGAGGTGATGGTGTAGCTGCGACCCGCGAAAGCGATCTCAATGCCGCTCTCTGCAGCCGTCACCCCGGACTCCTGGCGCACGGAGGCCAACACCTGTTGCAGACATCCCAGCAAAAACGAACCCTCCCAGGGTTTGGTCAAATAGTTGTCCGCTCCCGCCGACAACCCCTCCAGAATCTCTTCGGGGTTGGTCAGGGCTGTGAGCAGCATGACCGGAATATGCTTGAGCTGTGGATCCCGCTTCAGGATACGACACATTTCAAAACCATCCATGCGGGGCATGGAGACATCGCTGATGATCAGACGGGGGGATAACCGCCTAGCCTCTTCCAATCCCGCCAGGCCATCCTTGGCAACCGCCACCACAAAACCGGATTCCTGCAAAAAACGCCGCAATTTGAAAGCCTGGGTGGGAGAGTCCTCCACAATCAGGATGCCCTCCCCGGCCCGCCAAAGGTTGGCAGGAGCGACGGGAGGCACCGCCTGGGTATCGCCCCCCTCAACCGGAACAGCCGCCGCACGATTTTCCGGGGCATGCCCATCCACACCACACCCCGCCTCTCTCCCGCCATTTTCCACCTGCCCCAGCAGAGCCAGCAGGGCCCGGGCAATAACGCCACAGGGCAGCAGATAACGCACCGTTCCCATCTCCAGCAGACGGGCTGGCAAGTCGAAGACCAGGGCACTGGTCTCATCCATGGCCAGGGTATAGCCCCCGGCCTGTGCCATGATCTCCAGCCCCCGCGCCCCATCCTCGCCCGTACCACTCAACAACACCCCGATGGCCAACCCCCGCACACGATCGGCCACCGATTCCATGGCCACCTGGATGGAGGGTATCCAACTCCGCAGACCATCCTGGGAGGGGATCGCACCGGCCGAGGCGTGCAAAGTGGCCAGGCGGCCATGGGCATCCAGCACCAGATGCCGCCCCTCTGGAGCCAGATAGATGGAACCCGGCATGGGCATCTCCCCATGGGTGGCGGTCTGCACCGGCATCCGGGAGTGCTCCCCCAACCATTGGGGCAACAGGGATTGCAAAGCCGGGTGGATATGCACGATGCAGAGAATGGGCGCGGGAAAATCGGCCGGCAGGGCTGCCAGAATTTCCCGCAGGGCGCCCACACCCCCCAGACCGACGCCGATCACCACCGTCTGGACCGCCGGCAATGCCGCCATGGGCAGGGTGGTCCTGGTTTTGTCACAGACAAAATCGGGCAACTGGTCCAGACGGGCCAACAGACGAATCTTGCGGGTCAACTCCTGGGAAAACTGCCCCACATCCTCGCTGCGCCAACCCAGAGGTTCCAGAAAAAGATCCAGAGCCCCCTCTTCCAGCATGCGAAAAATGGTCTGGGTATCCCCCTCCCGCAACGTCGAAGCCCCCACCACCAGCACCGGTCGGGGATGGTGCTCCATCACCGCGCGGACAAAGGCCTGGCCATCCATATCCTGCAATTGCAAACCGACGCAGACCACATGCGGATCCTCGGCGGCGATCAGGGCCAGAGCCTCCTCCCCACCCCGCACCCCACCCACCACGTGAATCCGGGCAACCGTCGCCAGGGCACGCTTCAGCAGGGCCAGGGTCAAGGCCGAGGCATCCGCCAACAAAACCCGGATGGGAGAGGGCTCTTCTGTCCGCATGGTGGACTATGCCTCCCGAATCGTCACCGTGCCACCCGCCGGGCAACCGCACATCACGGCGACACTCCCCCCATCAGATGTTCCAGCTTTTGCCGGGTGACGGGCTTGGTGATATAGTCCGTACAGCCATCATGGTAATAGGATTTCATCGCCTCTTTGGGAGAGTCCAGAGCGGTCACCATGATCACCTTGACCTCACGCTGGGCGACCAGTCCCAACTCCGCCTCCTTTTTGCGCATCGCCTGCACCGACTGATGGCCATCCATGTTCGGCATCATGATATCCATGAACACAATGTCATAGGGCTCATTCTCCGCATGGGCCAGGAGAAAGGCATCCAGGGCCTCCCGGCCATCCACCACCAGATCCACCTGGCCATACGCCTCCAACAGGCGACCCATCAGGACGCGATTGTTGAATTCATCGTCTGCCACCAACATTTTCATCGCTCTGCGCTCCATTCTCCATGCCATACCGGATATCCGGCATGGCTTTTACCATGACCTTTGTTTATCAAACTGCCCCGACTGGAGAGGAAGGCACCGATCACCACACCACCCGGGAGAGGCCGGGCAGGCGGTTCACGCCCCCCCCTCCTGCCCCATCCATCCTCCCAGGGCGGTACGCAAATGTTCCATGCGGGTTCGCACCCCCGACAGATCCTCCCGGCGGGCTGCCAACAACACGTGGAAAGCCTTGCTCCTGACCTCGCTGTCTGTGGAGATCTCCCGGATGCGACCACTCTGCCGCACCATGCGGGCAAAATCCCCCTCAGCCAGGGCCTGTTCCAACACCACCCAGCAGTTGGAAAGATCTGACGCATCGCCCGCTTCCCCCTCGGTCTCATCGCTCTCCGGCGGGAGCCCCGCGCCGGGAGGCGACAGAAGATTCATCTCCTCCGCACTCCCCCGTTCCATGGTCAGACAAAAATAAAAACGGCTGCCGCGACCCGGTACACTCTCCACGCCAATACGCCCATCCATCAACTCGATCAACCGTTTGCTGATGGCCAACCCCAGGCCGGTCCCGCCGATTTTGCGGGTGGAGCTGCCATCCACCTGGGTAAAGGCATCAAAAATGGCCGTCTGCCACTCCTGGGCAATGCCAATCCCGGTATCCTGCACCGAAAGCATGAAAGAGACCCCGTCACCGCCCTCCTCTTTCCGAACCCGGCCAGAGGCGTGCGGCACCGCCCCGACCAGCTGACCCGAAGGGCAGGGCTCGGCCTTGATGGTGATGGTGCCCCGTTCGGTAAACTTGATGGCATTGACCACCAGTTGCTGAATCACCTGCTGCAAGTGGATGGGATCCCCCCGCAAATAGCTGCACAGCTGGGGATGCAGGCGCCAGTGGAGGCGCAAGCCCTTCTCCCGCACCTTGCTGGAGACCATCTCCGCCACATCGGACAACACCTGACGCAAATCGAAAGAGACCTTGGCCAGGGCCAGGCGGTTGGTTTCGATACGGGCGTAATCAATCATGCCATTCAGCAGGCGCAACAAGGTCTGGGAGGCCTCCTGGACGATGCCGAGAAACATTTGCCGATCCTCTGGATTGTCACACTGGCGGGCCAGATCGGTCATGCCGATGATGGCATTCATGGGGGTGCGCAGCTCATGGCTGATGTTGGCAAGAAATTCACTCTTGGCCCGACTGGCCGCCTCGGCCCGCTCCTTGGCCTCGCAGAGGGCATCTTCCATGCGCTTGCGTTCGATGATACCCGCCAGGGTGTCGGCAATGGCGGCCAGGAAGGCCGCCACCTCCGCGCTGTACCCATCCCCGGCCGGCACCTGCAACAGCAACAGGCCCAGAACCTTGTGACCGGAAAGGATCGGCGCGCGGTACAGGTGGGACAAGGGTTCCTGTTGCTCAAACAGCACCCCGGTTTGAGAGGGGCTCCTCTCCCCGGGCCCGCCGGCAGCGGGCATCTCTCTCTGGAGAAGGCGCAACTGTTGGCGCAGCCTCTCCAGGCTCAAGGTTTGACAATCGCCGGAGAGCAGCTCAGAGGCCGCCGTGCCGTCGGAGAGAAAGATGCACCCCCTGGCCCCCTGCGCCAGCCAGGGAATAGCCAGAATATGGCCCAGAAGACGCTCCAACTGGGCTTTGAGAGGGATATCCTGCAGGGAGATGCGCAATACGGCATTAATGGTGCTTTGCAGATCATGGTTGCGGCGCACCCGCTGCTCCGCCAACCGGTGGTCCAGGGCCTGCTGCACCACCACCGGCAACAGGTCCAGATAGTTGCGTTCCCGATCCTTGATCAGATAATCATAAGCACCGGCCTTCATGGCCTGAATGGCCACGGCCTCGTCACCACCGCCCGTCACCACGATCACCGGGACACCCTGCACCCAGTCGAACAGATCCAGGGCCACCCCATCCCCCAGACGATAGTCGGTCACCACCACATCAAAACCGGCCACCGCCAACCGCTCCCTGGCCTGAGCCAGGGAATCCGCCATGGTGGTATGAAAGGCAAACTGCCCTTTTTTCAACAAGCGTTTGAGCGCCATCTGGTCGACGGGATCATCCTCGACCACCAACAGTCGGCAAACAGGGGTCTCCATGCTGAATCGGTCTCCCGCAACGGGGCGTGGACTATGGACAGGGTGCCGCTGATTATCGCGGATTGCCCATCCGAATACAACCTCTCCTTCCAACCGACCGATGTTTTTCGGATATCCCATCCCTTGAGGATGAACGCGGTGGATTTCGTTGATGATTGTAATTGATAGGGCTACACTGCCTCGTCGGAAATGTGCGACGCAGGCTGATGGATGGGGTGGCACCCCATGCCTTTTGCCGCAGAAACAGGAAAATGCAGGAGCAGACGCCTTGATCACTCTTTTCAAGAAAATCCCATATTTTTCCCTGCAGACATGGATCATGATGCCGTTCATCCTGCTGCTGGTGACGGGGGGAAGCCTGTCGGGCTATCT
>JADGCE010000022.1:10901-14626 GCA_015229095.1 Magnetococcales bacterium
TCATGATGCCGTTCATCCTGCTGCTGGTGACGGGGGGAAGCCTGTCGGGCTATCTCTCCTATCGGGATGGCCAGGCGGGGATGCATGAGATTACTGTGCGTCTTCTTAATGAAATCGGCGGGCATATGGATGCCCGTCTGGCCGCCTTTTTGGACACACCACCCACCATCACCCACATGATCAGCAGCCTTTTCCACAGAGGCTATTTTGTCTCTGAACATCCTGTCGAAATCGAACGCACTTTTTTTGATTATGTAAAACACTACCACGTGCGCGGTCTCTTTTATGGCGATGAGCAAGGCAGAGGGGTGGCGCTCTTTCGGAAGGATGATGGCTCTTTCGAATCCAGAGTGATCGAGCATCCCCCTGTGCGCCAGTTTTTCCCCCTGGATGACCAGGGTATCCGTCTGCCGTTGAGCCAGACAACCCAGTGGGATCCTCGGGTGCGCCCCTGGTATACAGGCGCCAAAGAACGCAAGGAACCCGTCTGGAGCCCCATCTACACCTTCACCGATGGTGTCCTGGGGGTGACTGCCTCACAATCCTTCCTCGACAGTTCCGGAAAGTTGGGTGGCGTGGTGGGGGTGGATTTGGACCTGGGATTTATCAGTGACTTCCTGCGCAGTGTAGAAATCAGCCCCTCCGGACAAGCCTTCATCATGGAACCCGAGGGATGGCTGGTGGCCACATCCCAGGCAAGCCTGTTGTCCCTCCCAGGGGAACCCGGCGCAGACCTCTCCCGCGTACACGCCCTCAAAAGCGACAATGCCATCATCCGGGCGATTGCAGCGCAGGCACAGCACCGCTTCGGCATGGACATGAAACTCTCTCAATCACAATTATTTTTGATGGAAGCGGACGGAGAGAAGATTTATGTAAAACTGACCCCCACAGAATATAAATTCAGCTTTCCCATGATTCTGGCAGTCGCCATTCCGGAAAAAGATTTTACGCAACACATCGCAGCCAACTCAAGAAAAACAATAAGCATTACAATGGTTACATTGATTTTATTTGTTTGGGCAGGTGTCCTGATTGCCCGCATGGTGGTCCGCCCCATTCAAAGGATGAGTCGCGCGGCTCAATCCATCGCGGATGGCCAGTTTGATCAGGCGGTCACCATACGATGGGGCGCTGAACTGCACACACTCGCCGATGCTTTTAATCGCATGACTGCGCGCCTAAGCCAATCCTTTGGTGCGCTGGAAAAAGCCAGGCAGGATGCGGAAACCGCCAATCATGCGAAAAGCGCCTTTCTTGCCAATATGAGCCACGAAATTCGCACCCCCATGAATGCCATCATCGGGCTGAATGATTTGGCACTCAGGCAGGATCTGCATCCCAAAGTTCGGGATTATTTGCGCAAGGCCAGTGCAGCTTCCCATTCTCTCCTGCGGATTATCAACGATATCCTCGATTTTTCCAAAATCGAGGAGGGAAAAATGGATCTGGAGCAGGTGCCGTTTTATCTGGTCGATGTTTTTGAACATATTGGCAACCTGTTCCGGCATAAAACGGTTTCTCAACAGATGGAACTGCTCCTTGCACTGCCTCCCCATTTATATTTCAGAGTGGTCGGGGATCCACTCCGGTTGGAACAGATATTGATCAATCTGGTCAGCAATGCGCTCAAGTTTACCCAGGAAGGGGAGGTGCTTGTGCGCGCAGAGCTTCTGAATAGAGCGGACGAACGTGTCCTCATCCAGTTTTCTGTACAGGATACGGGTATCGGGCTGTCGCCCCAACAACAGGGGATGCTTTTCCAGCCCTTTTCCCAGGCGGATACCCGTACCACCCGGCGTTACGGTGGCACAGGTCTGGGACTCGCCATTTCCAAGCGCCTTGTAGAGCAGATGGGTGGGCAAATATGGGTGGAAAGCCAGCCAGGAGAGGGGAGCACATTTCACTTCACCGTCTCTCTTGGTATAGGATCGGATGGGGTTTCTCATCCCGTCACCCTCGATGATGACATTAAAAATCTGCGGACCCTGGTGGTGGATGACAATGAAGATGCCCTCCTGATTGTTCAAAAAATGTTGCAAAGCTTTGGGCTGACCGTCACAACGGTCGCCTCCGGGGCGGAGGCTTTGACGGAATTGCGACAGGCGAGTCATGAGGGCACCCCCTATGCCCTGGTGTTTGTGGATTATCGTATGCCGGGGATGGATGGCCATGTCACCATTGCAGCCATCCGCCAGGAGACGGCACTCTTTCATCTCCTGCCCAACACGGCGCCACCGGTGCGGGCGCCCAAGCTGGTTTTGATGAGCGCCTTTATCCAGGATGAGGAGAGACAAAAGGGGGAGGCGTGTGGCGTGGATGGATTTATTGAAAAACCGTGCTCCCGTTTATTGCTGTTTGATACCGTGCGTGAACTGTTCAACAAACCAGTCGTCACCCATTTCAATACGCACAAAATATCCGATGTGGAGCAGCAGGTACGGATGCAACTCTCCGGTGCGCGTCTGCTGCTGGTGGATGACGTTGAGCTGAACCAGCAGGTGGCCAGGGAGATCCTGGAAGGCATGGGGCTGGAGGTTGAACTGGCCTCCAGTGGTTGGGAAGCCGTCCGCAAGGTGGCGCAGGAGGGGAGTCGCCTGGATGGGGTGCTCATGGATCTGCAGATGCCGGAGATGGACGGTTTTGAGGCAACCCGCGCCATCCGCCAGGATCCGGCCTCTGCCCAACTGCCCATCATTGCCATGAGTGCGCATGCCATGAACGGCATCCGGGAAACCTGTCACTCGGCAGGGATGAACGGTTATATTGCCAAGCCTGTCGACCGCACGGAACTCTGTACAATGTTGTTGCGTTGGATTCCGGCGCGGCAACCACAAACGGTCGCGGTGAAGCCGCCTCCTGTGCCTGCCATCGATGCCGATCTTTGGGGCACGACCGCCCTGCCTGGTCTCGACCTGCCTTCCGCCTTGCGCAGAGTGAACCACAACAGCTCTCTGCTGCGCAAACTGTTGCGGGAATTTCGTCGGGATTTTCTGGATGCTGCCGGGAAAATGCGTACCGCGTTGGAGGAACAGCAGGAGGAGGGTCGGACGGCGGCCAGAATCCTGGCGCACAAAATCAAGGGAATGGCGGGCAATCTTTCGGCAGAACCCCTGTTTCAGGCCGCGCGCGCCCTGGAGGATGCCATTCAGGCAGGAGAGCGTGCGGCTTGGCCGCCTCTGCTGGAGCGTTTTGAACAGGCCCTCCATCAGGTGATGCATGCCATCCAAACCGTGTCGGCAGAGGATCCAGACAGGGCGGAGGCCGGAGAAGAGGAGAGCCCTGGCGGGCATCGGCTGAGTGATGAGGAGCTGGGCGTGCAGATGCAGAAACTGCATGGGCTGATTCTGAAGAGTCGCTCCAGCTCGAAGGCAAGCTTTGCCCTCCTCAAACCCCACCTGCAATCAACCGGCCTGCAGGAGGAGATCAGACAGTTGGAGACCTCTCTCGATCAATATGACTTTGACGGCGCGTTGCGTCCTCTCAAAACGATTGCCCAGGCACACAACAGTGTCCTGGAATGAGAGGAAGCGGGGGATGGCGGGCGCCGAAAGGGGCGCGATATGCCCGTTAAATGCCTGTTTTGCCCAGCACTTTCTCTACAATTTCATCCCTCGAATAGGGCTTGTTGATGAATCCATTGCACTTTCCCTCCAGATAGGAAGCCATGAAATCTTTCGGGTCATCCGAGCTGGTCTGCATGACAATGCGCGCAAAATGATGCT
>JADGCE010000022.1:14726-25408 GCA_015229095.1 Magnetococcales bacterium
AAATCTTTCGGGTCATCCGAGCTGGTCTGCATGACAATGCGCGCAAAATGATGCTGACCAAACAGTTGCGGCGTGTGTGATGCATGTTCGATTTTTCTGAGCCTTTTCAAGGTCTCGATGCCATCGAGACCCGGCATGATAATGTCGAGCAGCACCACGTCAAACGGCTCGGCATCTTTTTGTGCCTGCTCAAAAATTTCGATGCCTCTCCGGCCGCTTGTGGCAACGGAACACTCGCAATGGTCACTCAGCATCTCTTCCAGAATGGCGATGGATGCCGGATGGTCGTCAATAATCAGGGTTTTCAGTTTCATGCAAACCCACCCCTCCGGGGAAGAGAGAAAGGCGTTATGATGGCACAGCTGTGGGTGGAATGGAAGAGGAAAAGCACGCAGGCGGTTGCCGGCAGATGGCGGAAGAAGGTTGACGCATGGCGGGCTTTGAGGGTAGACTCACTCCCCTTGTGATGTGGCGTCGCCCGCAGGGTGGCGTGGTTCGCTATTTCAGCATGGAACCCTCCCCGCAAGGGGCAGAGGATCGAGAGAACAAGATGACCCAAAAAGTTCCCATGACCGTACAGGGTGAGCAAAAACTCAAAGCCGAATTGAAACGGCTCAAGAGCGTGGAGCGTCCGCGCATCGTCGAAGCCATCTCAGTGGCCAGGGATCATGGCGATCTCTCCGAAAATGCCGAATATCACGCCGCCAAGGAGCAGCAATCCTTCAACGAGGGGCGCATCAAGGAGATCGAGAACAGCCTGGCCAATGCCGAAATCATCGACCCCGCCACCATCCGCTCCAGTCGGGTGGTGTTCGGTGCCACCGTGGTGGTGGCGGACACGGAGACTGATGTGGAGACAACCTACCAGATTGTCGGCGTCGACGAGGCCGATCTGGAACAGGGCCGCATCTCCTTCACCAGCCCCATGGCACGGGCCATGATCGGTCGGGAAGAGGGGGACTCCGCAGTGGTCCGCGCCCCCGGCGGTGAACGCCATTTTGAGATCGTCCGCATCCGCTACATCTGACGGGGTATGGATCATGTCCCAGCGACGACCCTCCAGTGCCCGCTGGTTGCAGGAGCACCGGGAGGATCCCTATGTTCTGGCCGCCAGACGGGAGGGGTATCGCTCCCGGGCGGCCTATAAGCTTCTGGAACTGCAAACCTTCCCCAAGGAGCACTATCGCCAGGGCAGCGACCGGGGCCTGTTGATCCAGCCGGGCATGACCCTGGTGGATCTGGGGGCGGCACCCGGGGGGTGGACCCAGGTGGCCAGTCGGCTGGTGGCGCCACAGGGACGGGTGGTGGCGGTGGATCTGCTGCCCATGGACCCGGTGGCCGGTGCCGAGGTGATCTTGGGAGATTTTCTCGAAGAGGGGGTGTTGCAGCAGGTGGCGGAACGGCTGGGCGGCTCCGGTTTGGCCCATGTCATCCTGTCGGACATGGCGCCCAACATGAGCGGTATTCCCTGTGTGGACCAGGCGCGGGGAGAGGTGTTGGCGGAGAGCGCCTTTCAATTTGCGCAAGAGCGTCTCCACCCCGGCGGCAGCCTGGTGTTGAAAATTTTTCAGGGCAGCAGCTTTCACGCCATTGTCGGCCATGCGCGCCAGCTGTTTGAGCGCGTCAAACTTGTCAAACCCCGTGCCAGCCGTGACCGCAGTGCGGAACACTATCTGCTGGGCCTGGGGTTCCATCGTTAATCTCTCTATCCGGGTATGCAAGGCATCTCATGCGAATCATCAAGCAGGCCCTCACCTTTGACGATGTGCTGTTGCTGCCCGACCATTCCCAGTTATTGCCCAGGGATGTGGATCTGGGCAGCCGTCTGAGCCGTTCCATCCATCTGAACATACCCCTGCTGTCGGCTGCCATGGATACCGTCACCGAGGCCCGCACCGCCATCACCATGGCCCAGGAGGGGGGCATGGGGATCATCCACAAAAACATGTCGACCAAAGAGCAGGCGGCCCAGGTGCGCACCGTCAAGCGGTTTGTGTCGGGATTGGTGGCCGACCCCTGGACCATCCGACCGGATGCCCCCCTGCACACCGCCATCGAGTTGATGAACAGGCACCATATATCCGGCATTCCGGTCACCGAGGAGAATGGTCGCCTGCACGGCATTCTCACCAACCGGGATGTGCGCTTTGCCACCGACCATCAGCAGCCGATTGCCGAGTTGATGACCCCCCGTGACAAGCTGGTCACGGTCAGCCAGGGGGTCTCCATGGCGGAGGCCAAGCGGTTGCTGCACGCCCATCGCATTGAAAAGCTGCTGGTGGTGGATGAGCATTTTTGCTGTGTGGGGCTGATCACGGTGAAGGATATCGAAAAGAGCCAAACCAATCCCAATGCCTGCAAGGATAACATCGGTCGGTTGCGCACCGGAGCGGCTGTCGGGGTGGGTCGGGATGGACAAAAGCGCGTGGCGGCGCTGGTGGAGGCCGAAGTGGATGTGGTGGTGGTGGATACCGCCCACGGCCATTCGGCCAGCGTGTTGGAGATGGTGGCCTGGATCAAACGGGAATATCCCGGCTGTGAGGTGATCGCCGGCAATGTGGCGACAGCGGCAGGTGCCCGTGCCCTGATCGATGCCGGAGCGGATGGGATCAAGGTGGGGATTGGACCGGGTTCCATCTGCACCACCCGCATCGTGGCCGGGGTTGGGGTGCCGCAAATCACCGCCATCGCCGATTGTGTCGCCGAGGCGGACAAGGATAATATTCCTGTCATCGCCGACGGGGGGGTCAAATATTCCGGGGATGTGGCCAAAGCCCTGGCCGCCGGGGCCTCGACCGTGATGATGGGCTCCATGTTTGCCGGCACCGACGAGGCGCCTGGAGAGGTTTTTCTTTACCAGGGACGCAGTTATAAAACCTATCGGGGCATGGGTTCCCTGGGGGCCATGGTGCAAGGTTCCAAGGATCGCTATGCCCAGGCGGGCGTCGAGGCCCACAAACTGGTGCCCGAAGGGGTGGAGGGGCGGGTGCCCTACAAGGGCCCCCTGCAACCCCTGATCCAGCAAATTCTGGGCGGGGTGCGGGCCGCCATGGGGTATACCGGTTGTGCCGATATTCCCACCCTGCGCAGCAAGGCCACCTTCGTGCAGATCACCCAGGCGGGGCTGCGGGAGTCCCATGTCCACGATGTCAGTATCACCAAAGAAGCACCCAACTATCGACAGGATTAGGAGGTCAAGCGGGCCCGTGTCGGATGCGATTCATGATGAAAAAATTTTAATCCTGGACTATGGCTCCCAGTATACCCAGCTGATCGCCCGCCGGGTGCGTGAGGCACATGTCTACAGCGAAATCCATCCCCACACCCTGAGCGCTGCCGCCATCCAGGCCTTCAACCCCAAGGGGGTTATCCTCTCCGGCGGCCATCGTTCCGTGTACGATGCCGGCGCCCCGGACCTGAATCCGGCGGTGCTGGCGTTGGGGGTGCCGGTGCTGGGCATCTGCTATGGCATGCATCTGCTGGCCCGCCACTATGGGGGGGTCGTGCAACCCTCCAACAAACGGGAATATGGCCATGCCACTCTGCTGCATGACCCCCAGCAGCCTACGCCTTTTCCGAGTTTTTTCAAGCATGTCTCCCTGCAGGCCACCCGACCCTGGCCCAACAAGGTCTGGATGAGCCACGGGGATCATGTGACCCAACTCCCCCACTCTTTCCGGGTGTTGGCCCACAGCGACAGTGGCATCATCGCCGCCATCGGCTCCAGGGATGATCGCCTGGTGGGGGTGCAGTTTCACCCGGAAGTCAACCATACGGAAAACGGCGAACAGCTGATCGATGATTTTGTCCGCACCCTATGCGGTTGCCGGGGGTTGTGGACAGCCACCGGGGTGATCGAGCGGGAGATCGCCTTGGCGCGGCAAAAAGTGGGCAGCGATCATGTGATTCTGGGCCTCTCCGGGGGGGTGGATTCGGCGGTGACGGCGGCCATCCTGCATCGGGCCATTGGTCCGCAGCTGACCTGCATTTTTGTGGACAACGGACTGTTGCGCCTGAACGAAGGGGATGAGGTGATGGCCACCTTTGCCCAGCATTTGGGGGTCAAGGTGATTCGCGTGGCGGCAGAGGAACGGTTTCTCAGCCGTTTGCAGGGGGTCAGCGACCCGGAGAAAAAGCGCAAGATTATCGGCCACACCTTTATCGATGTGTTTGAAGAGGAAGCCAAAAAGATTACCGGGGCCCGCTGGTTGGCCCAGGGCACCATCTATCCCGATGTCATCGAATCCGCCGGGGCCCAATCGGCCACCGCCACCACCATCAAATCCCACCACAATGTGGGGGGACTGCCTGAAAAGATGGGGCTGGCGTTGCTGGAGCCGCTGCGGGAGCTGTTCAAGGATGAGGTGCGGCAGGTGGGGTTGGCCTTGGGTCTGCCGCCGCGCATGATCCACCGCCATCCCTTTCCGGGACCGGGTCTGGGGGTGCGGATTCTGGGGGAGGTCCGCAAGGAGTATGCCGACTTGCTGCGTCGGGCGGATGCCATCTATATGGAAGAGCTCTACAGTTCCGGCCACTATCACAAGACCGATCAGGCCTTTGCCGTTTTTCTGCCGGTCAAGAGCGTGGGGGTGATGGGGGATGGGCGCAGTTATGACTATGTCATCGCCCTGCGGGCGGTGGAAACCAAGGATTATATGACGGCGGCCTATTATCCCATGCCTCACGAACTGCTGGGCCGCATCGCCAGACGGATTATCAACGAGGTCAAGGGGATCAACCGCGTCACCTATGACATCACCTCCAAACCACCCGGCACCATCGAGTGGGAGTGAGTTTTCAATGATTTTTCTGACAAGCAGCCGCAACACTCATTGAGGTCAGCAGGAGCAGCAAGACAATGGCCAATGGCTATTTTGGTCCGTTCGGAGGGGCCTTCATCCCGGAAATTCTCCACGAAACCTTCCGACAATTAACCTGCGCCTATGAGGAGGCCCGCCGGGATCCGGATTTCTGGCACGCCTACCTGAGCCTGATGGAAAATTTTTCAGGTCGTCCCACCCCTTTGACCCTGGCGGAAAACATCTCCCGCCATTTTGACCGACGGGTCTATCTCAAACGGGAGGATCTCAATCAGACAGGCGCCCACAAGGCCAACAATGTCATGGGGCAAGGGCTGCTCATGCGGCGCATGGGCAAAAAACGGGTGATTGCCGAAACCGGCGCGGGTCAACACGGGGTGGCCACCGCCACCATGGCGGCACGCCTGGGGTTGGAGTGTGTCATCTACATGGGGGCCGAGGATGTGGAGCGGCAACGCCCCAACGTCTTTTGGATGGAACAACTGGGCGCCCAGGTGGTGCCGGTCACCTCCGGCACCTGCACCCTGAAGGATGCCATCAACGAAGCCCTGCGGGACTGGGTGGGCAGCATGGAGAACACCCATTATCTTCTGGGCACCGCCTGCGGCCCGCACCCCTTTCCCGAAATGGTTGCCTGGTTTCAATCCATCGTCGGCATCGAGGCCAAGGCGCAAATCCTGCAGTTGGAGGGGAGGCTCCCCAGCCATATCTATGCCTGCGTCGGAGGCGGTTCCAATGCCCTGGGCATCTTTCAGCCCTTTCTGGAGGAGCCGGAGGTGGCGCTGGTGGGGGTGGAGGCGGGGGGATCCGGTCTGCACAGCGGTCGGCATGCGGCCCGCATCGCTTCGGGTGATGGACGGGTGGGGGTGGCCCACGGCTACAAAACCTTTTTTCTGCAAAACAGTGACGGGCAGATGCGGGATACCCATTCGGTGGCCGCCGGTCTCGATTATGTGGGAATATCCCCCATCCTGGCCCACTTGAGCCAGGCCAATCCCTACCCGGGCGGGCGCACAGAGGCAACAGGGGGACGGGTTCGCTTTGCCGCCGCCGACGACCAGGAGGTGGTGCATGCCCTGCAATTTTTGATGCGCCACGAGGGGATCATCCCTGCCCTGGAGTCCAGCCATGCCGTGGCCTGTGCCCTGCGGGAGCTGCCCCACAGCGATCCCCGGACGGTGGTCATCATCAATCTTTCCGGTCGAGGCGACAAGGATATCTTTACCGTGGCCGAAGCGGTGCAGGATGCGGGTTGGCGGCGTTTTATCCAGCAAAAAGCCACACTCTATGCCCAACTGAGCCCCCAGGAGCCCCCCCGATGATCTCTCCCGCCCTCCCCCTGGAATCCTATATCCGGCAACGGTTGCAGGAGAGGTCTGCACAAAACGGCGCCCCGCTGCTCATGTCCCACTGGGTGCTGGGCTATCCCTCCCTGGCGGACAACCACGCCATCATCGAACAGATGGTGGCCAACGGCGTCGACCTCATGGAGTTGCAGATCCCCTTTTCCGAGCCCATTGCCGATGGTCCGGTGATTGCCCAGGCCAACCAGCGGGCCCTGGATGGCGGTTTTCGGGTGGCTGACGGTTTGGCCTTCATCGAGAGCTGCGTCAAGAGGCACAGCATCCCCTTTCTGATCATGACCTATTACAACATTCTGCTCTCCTATGGCGTGGAAGCCTTCATCCGGGAAGCGGCGCGCCTGGGGGTGCGGGGGCTGATCATCCCGGATCTGCCGCTCCAGGAGGCCACACAGGCCATGGACTGCTGCCAACAGGCCGACCTGGCCTGGATCCAGCTGCTGACCCCGACCAGTTCCGCTGCCCGTCTGGCAACCATCGGCCAGCAGGGCCGTGGTTTTTGCTACTGTGTGGCACGCAAAGGGGTGACGGGGAGTCATACCCACTTTGACGACTCTCTGCGGGATTTCTTGGGTCGCTGCCGAGAGGCCACCCCGGTGCCGCTGGCGGTGGGATTTGGGGTCAAACATGCGGATGATGTGCGCCACCTGCGTGGCATGGCCGAGATCGCCGTCGTCGGCAGTGCCGCCATGGAACACTACCAAAGAGAGGGAAGCGAGGGGGTGGGTCGCTTTTTTGCCGGCCTGCGCGGGGGCGACGAAACCGCCAACAGACCAAAAAAATAGCAAAAACACCTTGTTGACAGGAAGGAGCCGCCGGCTTCTAAAAAACACTTGCACCCGAGGAAGAGGTTGTGTACCATGACGGACATAAAAGGTTGAAATACTTTCAAAATTTTGTTAATGCATCCAGGCAGACACTCCCTTTGAATGAGTAAGCCGCTAAAATATATTCTGTTTTTGTTTCTGTTGCCGGTGTTTGCTGCCGTTGCGATTGTGGGTGGGTTGCTCGTTCTGCTGGACCCCAACGCCTATAAACCTGAAATCGCCCAATGGGTCGAAGCGCAAACCGGTCGGCACCTGACCATTCGGGAAGATTTTTCCCTCTCGCTGTTCCCCTGGGTGGGTGTGCGGTTGGGTGCCGTTGAGCTGGGCAATGCCCCTGGCTTTTCTCCGGAGGCCTTCGCCAGGATTGCCTCCGCCCACGTCCGGATCAAGATGATGCCCCTGCTGCAGCGTCGCCTGGAGGTGGATACGATCACCCTTCAGGGGGTGCAGGTCAACCTGGAAAAAAACAGCCAGGGGCGCACAAACTGGTCGGGTTGGCCCCCCTCTCCCTCGCAAGGTTCTCCCTCTGCTCCCAGGGCGGGCGTGTCGTCGCCTCCCCCGGTCAAGGAGTCTGCCCCCTGGATGACGGCCACGCTCCTGGAGGGTGTCCGGGTGGTGGATGCGCAGGTTGTCTGGCGGGATGCTACAAAAAACTACGCCCGTACCGTGCGCGTCCATGAACTGACCCTGGGCTCGCTGCGGGAAAATCAGCCTGTACCATTGGAGTTGCGTCTGCAAGACGATCATGGGCACACACTCCATCTGCAGACCCAGGTGATCGTCCGTCTGGCCGACTCTGCACTGCACATGCCGGAAGCCCGTTTTGCTTTCCGTGTTCCGGGCAATGCCGCCCCCCTGGACCTGGAGGTTACGACGCACCTGCTGTTGGATTGGCAGCAGGAGCGACTGCAACTGGACTCTCTGCAGTTGTCCGGGGCAGGGCTGCGTTTGCGGGGCCAATGCGAGCTTCGCTCTCTGTTTTCGGCCCCCCAGGCAACAGGAACGGTTACGGTCGACCCCTTTTCTTTGCGCGAAACGTCGCAACAATGGGGGATGGCGCTCCCGGCCAGTCGGGATCCCGGCACATGGACGCACCTGGCGGGCACCGTCGCTTTCGCCATTCAAGGGGATACCCTGACCCTGGATCCTCTCCAGGTCCGGGTGGATGAGAGTCGGGTGAATGGTCAGCTCTCCGTTGCGCATTTTATGACCCGACCCGTGTTGCGTTGGGATCTGGCGTTGGACCATCTGGACCTGGATCGTTACCGTTCAGAGGCTGCCCGTCGCCCCCCTGCCCTCTCTGCGGTCGACGCCTCTTCCGACGGGCAAGCCTCTCCTGCCGCTCCCCCAGCCAAAACGGGACCATGGGAGGGATGGCGTGCGTGGGATATGCAGGGTCACCTGCGGGTCGGGCAGTTGCGGGGAGCCGGCCTGCTCTTGCAGGAGGTGGATCTGCCACTGCAGGGTGCGGAAGGTGTGGTGCGGCTCACACCGGTGCGGGCGCACCTGTACCAGGGCAGTCTGAATATGGATCTGCAGCTGGATGGGCAGGCTGCGGTGCCACACGCCCGGTGGGATATGCGTTGGTCTGACGTACAACTGGGGGATTTTCTCAAGGATCTGCGCGGAGATGCCCCGGTGAGCGGATGGACGACGGGGGAGTTGTCCGTGCGCACAACAGGGGATACGGTCGATCTGGGCAAAAAAAATCTGCAAGGATCGGCCCGTTGGCGCCTGCGGGATGGGGTGATCCAGGGCTTGGATCTGCCCCGATTGCTGGAGGATGCCGAGGCCCTGGTACAAGGGGAGTCGACGGCACTCTCCCTGAAGGAGGGGGAGACCCCCTTCGGCAGCCTGGATGGTTCGGTCACCATCCGCGATGGCGTGCTGGACAATCGGGATCTGCTGTTGCGCTCTCCGATGCTGCAGGCACGGGGTGCGGGTACGCTCGCTCTGCCCACCGAAAGGGTGGACTATCGTCTTCGCCTTGCCGTGGCGGAGACGTGGCAAGGAAAGGGGGGCAGGACCCTCCGCACATTGGCAGAGATGACTCTGCCCGTGCAGGTGACAGGAACTCTGTCACAACCCTCCTGGACATTGGATGTACACGCCTTTCTGGAGCAGGAGGTGGGCCGCAAGGCCAAAGAAAAACTGGCAACAAAGGTACAAGAAAAGGCGATGAATGTGCTGAAAAAGCAGGGGCTGGAAAAACTCCTGCCCGCAGATGCAGGTCGGCGCCTTTTGGATGCGTTGCCTGTTCGATAGGCTTGTCTGTGGCGTGATGCGCCGCTCAGATGACGACAGGGAGAAGAGAAACCGTACAGGCCCGTGCGGTGCCGCCTCTCCCTGCAGGTCGGTGCGGTTGCTCGGGCCCATGGGCATCTGCTATGTTTCACTTAAACCCGTCAAAAAAGGAATGAAGACACAATGAAAAATCTGAAAATGACTCTGTTGGCTGCCGCTGCGTTGCTGTTTGCATCGGCTCCTCTGCAGGCCGCCGCTCCCGGGCAGTGGAGCAGCTCCGGGTTCACCCAGTGGCATCCGCAGGATGGCAAGCGGGTTCTGGGTTCTGCCGGAACCCAGTGCTTTTTCTGCCAGGCGGATTCTGCGGCACCGCCGCCCGCCAAGGAGGCCGCCGCTCCGGCCGCTCCCCGTGCGCCGGGCGATGCGGATGGTGATGGGGTTCTGGATCCGGATGACAAGTGCCCGGATACCCCCAAGGGTGCTCCTGTCAACAAGCAGGGCTGCTGGATTGTCAAAAACCTGAACTTCCGCACCAACAGTGCCAAGATTGAACCGAAGGATGAAGGCACCGTGAAAGAGGCGGCTGGTATCCTGCAAAAGAATCCTGGCCTGAGGGTGGAGATTCAGGGCCACACCGACAGCGTCGGTTCCAATGCCTACAACAAAGTGCTCTCCAACAAGCGGGCCCACTCGGTCATGGCCAGCCTGGTCAAGCAGGGCGTTGAGAAAAAGCGTCTCACCGCACGGGGTTATGGCGAAGAGAAGCCGGTGTCCAGCAATGCCACGGCAGAAGGACGCGCCGAGAACCGTCGCGTGGAGTTGCACGTTCTCCCAGAAAAAGCCAAGGTAGCGGCCCCGGCCAAGAAGAAATCTGCGGCCAAGAAGAAGAAAGCAGCTCCGGTCAAGAAAGAAGCCGTCAAAAAGGCTCCTGCCAAGAAAGCGGCTGCCCAGCAGGGAGCCGCCAAGCCCGCTCCTCAGAAATAAGGAGAGGGAACCGCTGTTTTGCAGCGTACCGGTTGGGGGGCTTTCCCAACCGGTACGCTGCTGCCACACCCTTTTGCCGTGCCCATTGTTCCCATGGGCACGGCTTTTTTTTTGGCAACCCCTCCCCCCGCGTCTGCGGCCCAGACAACGCCTGACTCCCCTCCTCCGCACCACCCGTTGCCGTCACCCGAATGGCAGGGCCCTTCTGTCCCGCCCATGACATCGGAATCTGGTGGCTTTTCACCCACCAACGCGATACACTGGCCGTGCGTTCCCAGTGTTCGCCTCGGTTGAAGGATCGGGCATGGGGCCTGGATGCCATGCCTGCGCGGGCACCCGCAACGTTGTCAACGGCACCGATGGTCATGGAACCATGGAAGAGGAACTGGATAAAAACCGATCCCAGTATGATACCACGCTCAAGGATCTGTTCGGGCAACCGCCTC
>JADGCE010000176.1 GCA_015229095.1 Magnetococcales bacterium
GATGCGATCCCGGTAGCTGTTCGATTGATAATCTTGCGTAAATACAACCTGCGCGCGGTTGGCGTCCATGGTAGTGATGTGGAAGTTGCTCAGCGTTACCCGAATGAATCGAGCAGATCTCAGGGTTTTTTTTCTGTGGGCCTGCCAGAGGTCACGGTTGGGAAATGTTTCTGGAACGAAAGAGTCGGCAGAGTAGAAGGAGAGATAAAGATCCACATCTCTGGCTGACCAGGCCGCAGCCCAACGCTGCACGATCTGTTCGATTTCTGCATGGGCGCGGTTGGCATCCGGCGCATCCGCAGCATGGCTCTCCTGTGGCGGGGTATGGGGCTTGTCGACGGTGAGTGGCCCCCCCTGTGCCACCACATCCTTTGGCCTGGCATCCCCCGGAGTGGCGACTTGACGCGGCAAATCCACCGTTTTTTCCTGGTTTTGTGCCTCTTGCTGTTGCACCGTTGGCTGGATTTTGGTCACCCAGCCTTTGGCCATCATGCACCTTTCATACAGGGTGTGTGTGATCTCCTCGCGGGCGGAGTCTTGCGCAAGCGGGGTCTCCTGGCCCTGTGTGCCGTATGCGGTCCCTCGTGTCGCCGAGGTGGTTTCGGCATTGCATCGTGCCATATCCTTGTGATACTCCTCTCCGCTGGCACCGGCCTGATTCCAGACAAAGTTGTGCGCACAGGCGGTGAGCGTGAGGGAGAGGAGCAGAACGCACCCCGCCTGCCCGGCAACGGGAGTCCGGGTGTGTCGACCACCGGATGGTTGACCAAAGAGAGACATAAACACTCCCATGCAAGCGGCTGGATATCCTGGAAACAAAGGCCGGCGGAAAACGCAGGCAGCACACTGTACCGCACTCCGTTTTCTGGATACAAGGTTATTTGGTTTTGATTTTCGTTAACATTAATGGCAGGAATGGCAACACAATCCATTCATGAAGGGAGGGTAGGATGAACACTCTGGATGGGTTTCGCTTTGACTGGGTGGCCCGTTGTCTGCACTGGGGCATGGCAATACTTTTGCTGGCCATGGTTGGCTGGGGTTTTTATGCGGCGCGTCTGAATTTTTACGATCCCCTCTATCACCGTGCCCTCTCCTGGCATCGCTCTCTGGGCGTGTTGCTTTTTGGAATTCTCCTGCTCCGTATTGTCTGGCGGTTGCTCCATCGACCGGCCCCATTGCCCGATCATATGCCTGCCTGGGAACGGCATGCTGCCCACTGGGTTCAGTGGGCACTCTATCTGTGCATGGTGCTGTTGCCGGTGACCGGTTATGCGATCTCTACGGCGGATGGCCGTGGTGTGGATGTTTTTGGCTGGTGGGAACTCCCGGCATGGCTTCCCCCGGACAAGGGACGGGAAACCTGGATGGGCACGACCCATTGGATTGTCTCCATCCTGTTTTGTCTGTCTGTCATCATGCACGTGACAGCCGCGCTCAAGCACCATTTCGTGGATCGGGACGCCATTCTCCGTCGCATGTGGTAGATCTTTTCCCAGGGGGAAACCGACCGGTCAGACTTTGCCGGTGGATCGGGCAGGGCTGCCATGTCTCGCCATGCCGATGACAACGCCCGATTCACATTTGGCGTAAAAACTTCCTAGCACGAGCCGCTTCTTCCCTGGATTTTGCAGCCTCTACGCGGGCGGCATCAGCCTCTGCTTTCGCCTTGGCGGCGGCTGCCAACGCAGCCTTGCGCTCCGCTTCCAGCCGGGCGAGTTGTTCCGAAGAAAGGTCGGGGCCAGCCTGCTGTTGGGGGGCACAACTGCTCAACAATCCGACGAAAAGCATCACAGAGATAATTTGCAACATGGATCGATCTCCCTGGTGTGAGTGTACGGGTGCAGCGATGCTGATCCAGCAAAAATCGAACCAACTTTCTCTGTTTGTGTGAGCCATCATCCCCCCAGCCAGACGGACTCACGGTCGTTGCCTGCATCGGCCCAAGGGAACCAGAGCCCTCTAAAGCCCGGCACCCAAGGAGCTACCATGAGAAAAAATGCAACATTCTAAATTTAATAGACAAGTTTTACCTTTTGTCGGGCATTTGCCATTTTTCGGCATTGTCGGAAACAAAACGCAAGATTTCCGGTCCATTGAAAAATCCCTTAAATTTAATGTCTTCTGTATTGACGTGCTGAATAAGCCAGCTGCAGAGAAAGGAGAACAAATTAAATATATAATTTTTATCTTCGCTGCGCACCTGCTCCATAATCCACATAAATTAAAGAATAAAATTTTCATGCCGTTTTTTGTGCGCCAAATAGTCTGGAAGGTCGATAAACTGCATAAATTTTTCTTCAGCGTCAAAATGGCAAACAATCGCCTTCCGAATGGCTGTGACGACACGGGAAACATGCTGGATTGTTTTGTCACGATCCTTGCTGTCTGCAAACAATCGCATGCAGTCCAGCAGAAGAAGGACGGTTTCCCCCAGAATGCGGTGGTGTTCGTCAAAGATGGGGACGGCGACACTGTTGTTTGCGGTCAAAAATGATTGGCTGGACGCCAACAGAGCCTTTTGGATTCTCCTGGCCGCCCTTTCCCTGCTCTTGCTGGGTGCCCTGTTTCTCTGGGTGCAAACGTTTTCCTTGTCCCGGCAATGGGATCCTTCCGAAAAACAGGAGGGGAGTTTATCTGGAAAGCCCAACAAAAATGATAACCTCTTGGATGCCGTGAAGGCGCATCCCATGGGGGTGGTGGATCAGCTTCTGCAACAGGTGCGCACCCAGGCGGGCGAAAAAAGATAGCGACGATCAGAGACCAGAAACGGTTGGTGTTGGTCTTGGCAGTGGCAAACCGGTGCGAACTCTACCGATAACCACCGAATGCCCGTCCTCTCTGCCCGTGACACATCATCCTGTATCGGTGCGTCAGGAGGGATTGACAACTGTTCCAACAAGCTTTATGGTATCGCCTGTTTCATGCTGGCGGAAGACGGGGGCGGTTAGCTCAGCGGGAGAGCACTACCTTGACACGGTAGGGGTCACAAGTTCGATCCTTGTACCGCCCACCATCAAAATCAAACACTTACGGCCACTCACTCGGTGGCCGTTTTTGTTTCAGTACCCACATAGTACCCACCAGGAAAAAATCCAGTACCCAGTACCCGGCCCGACATAGCCCACCGATCCACCCGTCGTCACCGCATCCACCTGGGGGAGTCTGTCCTGATCGGGTGGAGTCGTGACCGCTCCCTGCCCTGGTGGAGACCTTCCCTGCCTGGTCACCGGTGCCCGCCTTGCCTGTTCCTACCAGGGGGAGAGATTCACCTTGCTGGCTTGCGGTGGCCCCGGTGATCCTTTCCTCTGGTCGGGGTGCAGTGAGCCACTCGGCGCAAAGTTGCGCTCAGTGATCAGTGGTACCGCAATGGGTGATCGAGACGGCGCACTGACGACGGAGACAGCTTGAACGCATCCGGGGAAAGATTCCGCCTGCCAAGCTGATTGGCAATCGTGGTGGCGGTGGATACAGGCTTGGGTGGCCGTGCCGGTGTGGCGTCGGGTTGGGTGGACGATGGGGTGGATAACAAGTGTGGATCAATTTGACCCACACTTGCTGCTCTGGTCTGTCCCTTGCCGCCGTCCATGGCAGCATTCCCCAGTCAGGGAGTCAACGCTTTCTTGCAACGCTTGGATATTCCGATCCATAAGCATCAACTGGAAAGGACCCCGTCAACCCTCCATGTAATCGTCTGCTGCATTTTTTCTTGGGGGGGTACTCTGGCCCTGCCCGGCACGCAGAACGGGCTGTGTGGCCCCCTGTGCAATTCTCTTTACCAGCCCGCCCCCGTTGCGGTACATTGGGGAGGAGTCCAACCAGGAGGAGAGTTACCATGAGCACGACAGCCTTTGCCATTCCGTTCGATACCCTGGCCTTTGCCAAGGAGTTGGAGACTGCCGGTGTCCCGCCTGCGCAAGCGGAAGCTCAAGCCAAGGCGTTGTCCGGTGTTCTCCAGAAGGTGGAGGAGTACCGGCTTCAGGAGTTGGCCACAAAGGGGGA
>JADGCE010000177.1 GCA_015229095.1 Magnetococcales bacterium
GGGCTTACCAATGACGATACCTCCACCTGTTTTGGCAAGACGGCGACATATACCGCAGCCAGCAAGTCGATCCATGTCTATCTGGGTACTGCTGTGAGCACGACCAACGCCGGGGATCTCACGATTCAGTATTATGGGGATGACAGCAGCTCGATCTATACGGTCACCCATGCCATTACCGCGTGCCCGATACCATGAGTCGCCTGACGGTTTGGATGATGATGGTCTGGCTGTTGTTGTCCGCCTCGGTCGGGGTGGCCGGTCAGGTGGGTTTTGTGGCCCACTCCCAGGTGAGTGCCCAGTCCCAGCGGTTGTTTGGTCAGATCGGCCTGACCCTCCAGGGGGAGGCGATCCAGAATGCCCAGGTGTTTGTCTATACCCCCACCGCTCCCCAGTCGGTGCTGAGCGTCTCCCAGTGGCAACCGGAACAAAAGCAGACCTTTTCCTTCGATTTTCCCGCTTCCCACCCGTTGCCCGGCTGGTATCATCTGCTGCTGGAGATCCGTTTTCAGGATCAGGCGGGGGTGTGGCTCGGTTCGGTCATGGGGGTGGAATATCCGTTTGGCCGTGCGGAGCGTTCCCAGGCCAAGCCGGTGCCCACCTTGCGCAACAGTCGTCTGACCTGGCCGACCCCCCCCTTGCAGGAGATGACGTTGACGGTGACCGCCACTCCCCATTGGCGGTTGGAACAAAACCGCCTCACCCCGGCGGCGGGGGACCATCTGGATCTACAGTTGCGTTCTCCCGATGCCAAACCCCTGTTGGGGTGGCGTTATCCCCAGTTGGCGCGTTTTGACTGGGTGGAGGCGGGGGTTCATCAAAGCCATCTTTTTCCCTGGTTGCTGCACACGGATGAGAGTGGCCTATCCTGGCACGGGGAGGCGGACGGAGAGGCGGCCAACGCTCTGGCGGTTTCCTGGCGTTCTCCCTACACCCTTCTGTTGATTGCCTTTGGCGTGTTGCTGCTTGTGCTCAACCGGGGCAGGATCGGGGAGGCGGTGCGCATCCTGCGGCGGCGGTGACAATCCTTTTTTATTATCAGGGGTCCAGGGGGATTATCCCCCTGGTGGGGTCCAGGGGCAAAGCCCCTGGTGGGGCCGGGGCAAAGCCCCCGCTGTGTCCTAAACGATGACCAAGTTCCCTCTGTCTGATGAGTATGCAACAAACCTGGGATGGGGAGCCGTGCTGGCCCTCACTCTCTGGATGTTTCTGCATACCCAACCGGCGCTTTGGCTGCAAACAAGCTGGCCCAGCGGCGGTGATATCGCCTCCCATCTCCTGTACGTGGCCGCCTTCCAGAAATGGTTTTTGGAACAGGGCAAAATTTCCGGCTGGTTGCCGGAGGTGTTTGCCGGTTTTCCCGCCCTGACCTACTATTTTCCGCTGCCGTTTGCCCTGATGGCCCTCCTTTCCCTGCTGGTGGGCCTGCCCTTGGCCTTCAAATGGCTGGTGCTGCTGCCCGCCTTTCTGCTGCCCGCCACCCTCTACTGGAGCGGCGGCCAGATGGGTTGGCCACCGGCCGCACGCCTGCTGGGCAGTACCGCCACGGTGGGATTTTTGGTCAACGAATCCCACTCCATCTGGGGCGGCAACCTGTTGGCCCAGTTCAGCGGCGAGTTTGCCTACAGTTGGGGCTTGTGGCTGGGGGTGCTCTTTTGGGGGGTGCTGGCCCGCCTGCGGCAGCAAGGCGGGCGGGGCTCTTTTCTGGCCCTGCTCCTGGTGGAGGTGGCCACCGCCATGAGCCACGGGTTTGCCATCCTGATGCTGGGCTTCGGCTCTCTCTGCTATGGCATGCTGGCCGGCGGTGGTTGGCGACTGGGCTGGCTGCTCTTGCGCCTGCATCTGCTGGCCTTCCTGCTCGCCAGCTTTTGGTTGCTGCCCCTGCTGGCCAACCATGCCTGGACCATTCCCAACGATGCCCTCTATCCCGACCACCGCTGGCTAAAGGAGTGGTGGCCTCCCACCTTCTGGTGGCTGTTGGCAGGGCTGCCGCCGTTGGCCTCCGCATGGCTCCGGGCAGGCGCGCTGCGACTGGCCTGGTTGCCTTTTTTGGCCATGGGGCTGACCGGCCTGGCCGGGACACTCCTGGCATCCCAATGGGGATTGGCCAATATTCGCTTTTTGCCCTATGCGCAACTGGGTTTCAGCCTGCTGCTGGCGGCTGCTCTGGGATGGTGGCTGTCGGAGGGGCGTTGGCTGCGGGGCACACAGCACCCCCAACAGTGGGCGATGAACGTGGCCCTGCTGGTGACTTTGGGGGTTGTCGGGCACTGGGAGCAGGGGATGCGCAACATTCCCGACTGGTCGTCCACCTTTTTTGCCGGTTATGAGGGGCGTTCCCAATGGCCCGTTTACCGCCAGCTGGCCGATCAACTGCGCGGGTCGTTGGCGGATCCGCGCATTCTCTTTGAGCACGATCCGGCCAACCATGATCTGGGTTCCACCCGCGCCCTGGAGGCACTCCCTTTCTTTGGCTCCCGACCCGTGCTGGAGGGGTTGTTCATGGAGTCGGCCATTTCGGCGCCCTTTATCTATCAACTGCAGGCCGAGGTGTCGCAGCATCCCTCCGGCCCCCTGAACCGCTACCCCCCCCAGAGGGGGAGCGTCACAGCGGCGGTCAACCATATGCGTGAATTGGGCGCGGATACCCTGTTGCTGCGCTCGGAGGCCATGAAGGCACGCTTCGGCAAGGACGACCGTTTTTACACAGAGGCCGAGATCGGTCCCCTGCAGATCCTGCGCCTGACCGGGGGGAGTGCCCCCTTGCTGGAACTGCTCTCGGTGCCCCTGCACAGTCGGCCACGGAGCGATTGGTTGGATTATGCCTACAATCGTTTCCTGACCGACCATCCCTACCGCTCCCGGAGTCTCTTTGTCGAGGCGGGTGAATCTCTGCCGGAGATGCGTACCGATTGTCAGGGGGGCAATCCGCGCCTGGAAATCCTGGAGCGGGAGCGTCTGGTGATCCATACGGATCGTCCCGGTTGTCCCCATCTGCTGCGCATGAGCTATCATCCCAAATGGCGTGCCCTGAGCGGTGAACACATTGGCCTGTTGGAACCTTTTTTCATGTTGGTGGTGCCGCGACAGGAGCGGCTGGAGTTGGTTTATCAGGCCGACGGGGCCGACCGTCTGGGATGGGGGTTGACGGGGTTGGGGGGCGTCGCTGTGTTGTTTTTGCTGTTGGGCTGGCGGGGGGATGCCCATGCTGCCAGTCAGGCGGAGGTCGCACAGGGTCGTCTGGGCTGGTTGCTGGTTGGGGGCATCCTGCTTTGGGGTTGGTATGGGCAGCAGGAGAGGGACCGCGCCTTTCAGTCTGGTCATCTTCACTTTGACCAGCAGCAGTATGCCGCCGCCGCTGATCTTTTTGATCGATCGGTGCAGGATCCGCACCGATCGGGATGGGTTTTGCGGGGGGAGGCCCTGTTTTGGGCGGGCCTGGCTTGGGAACGGGCGGGCCATGTTGAGAAAGCGCAGGCGCGCTATCAGTCGCTGCAGACAGAGTATCCGGCGGCCCCGTTTGCCCCGGAGTCCCTCTATCGCCTTTTCCTGATAGAGAAAAACCAGGGCAACACCGGGGCTGCCAAGGCTTTTTTGGAGCAGTTGGCTGCCCGCTATCCGGAGTCTGAGTGGCTCGCACGGGGTCAGGCGCAGTGGGAGTGAGGGTTTTCCGCGTATCAACCCGCCCATCCTTGCTGTCAGTCCGGCATGCGTTGCATGAAGCTCATACCCTCTCAGGAGATGGGTGCGGGAAAAAATTCCCATGCGATGGCCCCGAAAACAACCCTGTAATCGGTTGACATTCCCGCTGCGGGGGAAGAAACTGCCCCCTCCATGCTTCAAAAAATGCGGTTCACGGTCTTACAACACGTTACGGAAAGGCGTGCGTGTGATGCCTGTTTGTGTCATGCACGCAGGGGTGTTCCTTCAACCAACCATGCACGGGGGAGTTTATCATATGCTGAATGTCAACGATTGGAAAATAGGCACCAAGCTGTTCGG
>JADGCE010000178.1 GCA_015229095.1 Magnetococcales bacterium
GGGGGGACTTGATTGGCGAGCAGATCCACCAAAAAGTCACCTTCACCGGCGGGCGGGTTTACCAACAGTTGGGTCAACTCTGCAGTTTGTGCCGCACTCAACGGCAAGGGGGGAACCCCCTCTTTGGCACGTTCGGCAACATGCTGACGGTACGCTTCTAACATAGCTCTCTCCCCATAAAAGGAAACCAGGACGCCATAACCGTCCTACTGAAGCCTGTCAACATAGGCGGCATCCCACCGATTTGCAAGGTTTGCCGTAGCAAGGGTGGGCGGCCTTTTCGCCCAAGCCTGATCGGTATGGGGGAGAATGGTCGGGATCACAGCCCGTTGACTATGAGGAACAGGTCGTTAGAATACGCATCCGAGGGGGGGTCTGTTTTGTGGACGTGAGCGGCCTGAGTCGGTCGGTTGCGTTGTCAGGCAGCAGCATCCTGTTCCGTTGAAAGGGGGCGAGTGTCATGCAGACAATAACGGCCCGGATACTGATCGTGGACGACTCCCGCTCCGTGCGTTCTCTGGTGCGGCAGACTTTGGAACGGGACAGTGCCTATCTTTTTACCGTTGCCGAGGCAGCCAATGGCCAGGAAGCCATCCGGTTTTTGTCCGACAACCCGCCCGAACAATGGCCGGATGTGATCCTTCTGGATCGCACCATGCCTGTGCTGTCCGGTGATGAATGTATCCAACGGCTCAAGGCCAATGCCGCCTGGCAGTCGATTCTGGTCCTTTTCATGACCGCCCGATGTGACGCCGAAGAGATTGTCCACGGTCTCTCCGATCTGCATGCCGATGCCTACCTGACCAAGCCGTTTCATCCCGATGTGCTGCTGGCCCGGATCAAGGCACTGCTGCGTATCAAACAGGCAGAATACAATGTTCGGCAGTTGAACCAGCAGTTGAACCAAGCCCTGGAGTCACAGCAAAAGGCGTATGCCGCTTTGGAGCGCACGCAAATCAAACTGGCAGAGACTCAGGCCATGGCCGTCATGACCAAAATATTTGAAAAATTTGTTCCCAAACAATATGTGCAACGCATTGCCAAAGGAGGCATGGAAACCATTCATGCAGGGCGGGTCACATCGGAAACCCTCACCCTCCTGTTCAGTGACATACGGGCATTTACCCGTCTTTCGGAGGGGATGACTCCAGAGGCCTTGTTTGCCTTCCTGAACCGCTATCTTGGCATGATGGGGCCATCCATCAAGCAGAATGGCGGCTTTATCGATAAATTTATCGGGGACGCCATCATGGCACTGTTTGATGGTCCGTTTCCAACCCAGGTTTTGGGTGCCGCACGTGCCGCTATTGGCATGCAGAACGCATTGCGTCAGTTCAATGCGGTACAGACGGCGGATGGCATGGAACCGGTGCGAGCCGGCATGGGCATCCATATCGGTACAGTCATGCTGGGCACCTTGGGCGATGAGGATCGGATGGATGCCACCGTGATCGGCGATGCCGTCAATCTGGCTTCCCGCCTGGAGGGGCTGACGGATCTCTACGGTTGCCCCGTCATTGTTTCCGAAGATGTGGCCTTGTTGTTGGATCTGCAAGAGTTTGCCGTGCGCGAGTTGGATTGGGTGGTGGTCAAAGGCCGCAAGGATGCCGTGGGCATATACGAACTGTTTGAAAAAGCTTCTGATCCACTCGGCACCCGCAAGAGGGCGCTGGCGGACCTTTTTGCGCAAGGACTCTCCTTGTACCGCTGTCGCGACTGGTCTCAGGGGGCGGAGATATTCCGGCAGTGTCTGGCCCTGGTTCCCGATGACAAGGCCAGCATCCTCTACCTGGAGCGTTGCACAGGCTTCCAGAGAGAGCCTCCAGGAGATGCCTGGACCGCCGTCTTTGCGATGCACCACAAGTAGGTGCCATCCGCCATTGTGCGCGCTGGAACGTCACAACCTTTGATTGGGATAGAGCGATGTCTCCTGCAGGAAACAAAAAAATTCTTTTACTGGAAGATTCCGTGCTGCTTGCCAGCACGTTGAAACGGGAAATCGAGAGGCGCGCCATTTACCAGGTGGACGGTGTCCATACATTCGAGGATGCCAAAACACGGCTCCAACAAACGGGGCATGGATACAGTTTGGCCCTTCTGGATCTGACGCTGCCCGACGCCAGTCAGGAGGAGATCATCGAACTGTTCCGTGCAGCGGAGATTCCCTGTATCGTTATGACCAACAAATTTGACGAGGCGCAACGGGCCTATGTCTTTTCCCAGGGGGTCATCGATTTTATTCTCAAAGATGGTCCCGTCAGTCTGGAATATCTCTTTTTTTTGCTGGATCGTCTGCATCGCAACCAGGGGGTCAAAATTGTGCTGGTGGACGATTCCCGTTCCACCCGGGAGCATATGAAACGGTTGCTGCTCAAGCATAATTTTCACGTGCTGGATGCTGCCAACGGGCAGGATGCCCTGGATCTTCTGACCAACCACCCGGATGCTCGTCTGGTTGTCGTGGACTATAACATGCCCGGCATGGATGGCTATGAATTGACCAAGCGTATCCGTCATACCTGGAGCAAGGATGAGATGGGGATTCTGGGCATCTCTTCCCAGTCCGCCCATGCCTTGTCGGCCCGTTTTTTAAAGGTGGGTGCCAACGATTTTCTTGGCAAGCCGTTTCTGGAAGAGGAGTTCGCCTGCCGGGTGATTCGCAATGTGGAAAATCTGGAGCATATCCATGCCCTGGAGGAGGCGGCCACTCGTGATTTTTTGACCGGATTGTACAATCGGCGCTTTTTCCGGGAGGCCGGCACCCAACTGTTTGCAGCTCTGCGGGATGGCAAGCACAAGCATCTCTGTGCGGCCATGCTGGATGTGGATTTTTTCAAAAAGGTGAATGATACCTACGGCCACGATGCCGGTGATGCCGTCCTGCGGGAGATGGGCACACTGCTTAAGCGACTGTTCACCAAACCCGACATTGCGGCGCGGCTTGGAGGGGAGGAATTTTGCCTTTTGTTGGCGGGGCGCGACCAGACAGAGATCGCATCCCTGCTGGAAGGGGTGCGCCAGCGCATCGAAGCGACCGTCATCACCTACAACGGCATGACCATTCCCATTACGGCCAGCATCGGTGCTTCGACTCAAAAAACCAAACATCTGGATGAGTTGATCAATCAGGCGGATGCGGCCTTGTATCGTGCCAAACACAACGGTCGCAACCGGGTCGTTTTCCACGATGCCCCGGATTGACGTGCGCGCAGCGGGGCGATCCGGCCACGCCGTATCGAGGGTTTTAGGGGCGAACGTCAACAGACCTCACAGGGCTGGCGCATGCGCATCTGCGGCCTGCCGTTTTTTTGCGTTGGCCTGTTCCATATCCCGCTGCAAAGCTTGCCGATCAATCCACCACTCTGCACCGACCATCCCCTCCAATCCCTGCATCACGACGGCAATGGTGTGATCGGGATCGTCCAGGCGGTGCAAGGAGGCCCAGCGTGCAAAGGCTTCCTGGCCCTGGATGCCCTGGGCGTCGCACACCAGAGAGAGGAGTTGTTGCGCCTGGCCCTGGGCCAACTCCCGGTCGGCATGTTCCGGGGTGCGCAGATCGGCCATCAGGTAGGCCAGGGCGGCGATGTGGCCCCCCATCTCATGCCTGGGGCCGAGGGTATACAGCAGGCTGCCCAGGGCCTGCACCACATCAATGGCAGGGATATCGCTTTTCAGGGCAACCCAAACCCGCTGGCCCAGGGCTTTGTAGCTTTCATTGTTTTGGTGTTTGGTGGACAACAGCTGCAACAGCTTCAACACCTCTGACCATTGTCCCATCCGGCTGAAACGACGCACCGCCTGGACATTCATCTGCCACTCTTCCGCAGGGGAAAGCTTGTGAGAGGTTTGCCCAACCGGTTCATCCGAAGCGGCGCTGGAGTCGTCGTTCCCGCTCTGAACAGGGAACAGCCGGGGAAAATCAGGGGTGTTTTCCATAAAGATAGCCTGGTTTTTAGTTGTTAGGGGTCCAGGGG
>JADGCE010000179.1 GCA_015229095.1 Magnetococcales bacterium
GTTGGCGGCTATCATGGACAGGATATCGAGAGGAGCCTATGTTTCGATTGTCCAGGAAAATTGAACGTATGCGATCCATAGAAGTGGGAAGACCATCTCGGAGCAAGAGACGCAGGATCGTCGCCATTCGTCCTGTAGACAGTGTGGCAGTACGCTGTATTTCTGTGGATTCTCCGAACCATTTATATCTTTGCGGTAAGGGATGGATACCGACACACAACACTGAGGCGGGCCTCTGCTGGCTGGGCTATGTCATCCATCAGGCTCCTGGTCCCATGCTGTTGGTCCAGCCCACGGTGGAGACCGCCAAGCGGCATTCCAAACAACGCATCGATCCGCTGATCGAGATCAGTGCCGTATTGAAAGATCTGGTGAAGGATCCCCGATCCCGTGATTCCGGCAACACCATCCTGGGGAAAGAGTTCCCTGGCGGTGTTCTGATTCTGACCGGAGCCAACTCGGCAGTGGGGCTGCGTTCCATGCCCATCCGCTACCTGTTCATGGATGAGATCGACGGCTATCCCGGTGATGCCGATGGCGAAGGGGATCCGGTGGCACTGGCTACCCAGCGCACGGTCACCTTCGCCAACCGCAAGATTCTGATGGTCTCGACTCCCACCATCAAAGGATTCAGTCGGATCGAGGCAGCCTATCAGGAGAGTGACCGGCGACGCTATTGGGTGCCCTGTCCAGCCTGCCAGGCATTGCAGGTGCTGGAGTGGAAACAGATGCGCTGGCCCGAAGGGGATCGGGAGCAGGCTTTTTACGAGTGTATCCACTGTGGCTTCCCCATCCAGGACTATCAAAAAGGATGGATGCTGGCACACGGTCAATGGATTGCGGAAAACCCAGGCGGCAGCAAGGTTGCCGGCTTTCATCTGTCCAGCCTTTATTCCCCACATGGTTGGACCTCCTGGGGCGACATTGCTCTGGAGCATGGGCAGGTTTATCGCGATCCGTCCCGGTTGAAGGTGTGGGTCAACACCAAGCTGGGAGAAACCTGGGAAGAATCTGCCGAGCAGTTGGATGGTGAGGGGCTGATGGCGCGGCGGGAGATGTTTGGCCCGCTGCTGCCACCCGGCATTGTCCTCCTCACCGCCGGTGTCGATGTCCAGGATGATCGTCTGGAGTTGGAAATCGTCGGCTGGGGTCGGGATGAAGAGTCCTGGTCGGTGGCCTACTGGGTGTTGTGGGGCGATCCGGCCGGGCCTGCGGTTTGGCAGGATCTGGAAAATCTGCTGTACCGCGCCTACCCCCATGCCAGGCAGGTGTCGGATCTGTATGTCCGGGCGGCTGCCATCGATACCGGGGGGCACCGATCCATGGAGGCCTACACCTTTTGCCGAGCCCGGCAGGAACGGCGCATTTGGGCCATCAAGGGGCTGGGCGGCATGGGCAAACCCATCTGGCCGCGTCGTTCCAGCCGCAACAACAAGGGCCGGGTGCCGCACTTCATGGTGGGTGTGGATGCGGCGAAAGAGTCCATCTATTCCCGCTTGCGTCTGAAGGAGCCGGGTCCAGGCTATTGCCATTTTCCCCTGGATCGGGATGCCGAGTGGTTCCGGCAGTTGACGGCGGAAAAGATCACCACCCGCTACAGCAAAGGCCGTCCCATCCGGGAGTGGGTCAAAAAGTCGCACGAGCGCAACGAGGCGTTGGACTGCCGGGTTTATGCCATGGCGGCCCTGCACGGGCTGATGGGCATGGGGCTGCAGTTGAACAAAGAGGCTGACCAGCGTGAGCAGTATCCCCTGAAAGAGGGGGTGGCGTTGCCGGAGGTCGTTGTTGCCGCACCGAAGATCATCGAGCCGAAAAAGCCGAAGGTCATTGTTCCAGACAAACCCCGCCAGTCGTCCTGGCTGGGACCATTGCGCGACAGGTGGTTGGATGGGAGACGAAAATGAGCTTTACGCAAGCAGAATTGGACGTGCTGAAGGAGGCTTATGCCACCGGTGCCCTGCGCGTTACGCATGAGGGGAAGACGGTGGAGTACGGCTCCGAGTCGGACCTCCTGCGTCGCATCCGCATGATTGAAAGTGAGTTGGCAGCCGCTTCCGGCAAGGCCCGCTCCACCCGCACCCGTCTGAGTTTTTCCAGGGAGTAACGACATGGCGAGATGGCTGGATGGCCTGGTGGGATGGATCGCACCGGAGGCGGCGATGCGTCGCGCCCGTGCCAGGAACGTGCTGCAGGCCCTGCGTCGTGGTTACGACGGGGCCAAGACCGGACGGTTGACCAGCGGTTGGACGACGGCGGGCAGTGATGCCAATGCCGAAATTGCCATGGCTGCCGTCCGGTTGCGAGACCGGGCCAGAGACTTGGTGCGCAACAATCCGTATGCAGCGAAGGCCGTGATGACACACTCCTCCAGCATGGTGGGTGCAGGCATCCGCCCCCGTCCCAAGGCGGCCACCCAGGCACTGGACGACCAGATCACCGATCTGTGGGATGCCTTCACGGAAAATTGTGATGCCGATGGTCGCACCACCTTCTACGGCATTCAGACCCTGATGGCTCGCAGCATGGTGGAGAGCGGCGAATGCCTCCTGCACCTGATCAACCGGCCATCCTCGTTTGGCCTGCAGGTGCCGTTGCAGTTGCGGGTGCTGGAGTGTGACCACCTGGACAGCACCGCCGACCGGGATTTGCCGGATGGTGGTTTCATCCAGCAGGGTATCGAGTTTGACTCATTCGGGATGCGGGCAGCCTATTGGATCTATCCCCGTCACCCAGGGTCTGCCAGGCAGGGGATGGCCAAGAGCATCCGCATCCCGGCAACGGACGTTCTGCATCTGTATGACCGGCTGCGTCCCGGCCAAAACCGGGGTGTGACTTGGTTTGCTCCTGCCCTGCTGCGCATGCGTGATCTGGACGATTACGACATGTCGGAGTTGGTGCGGAAGAAAATGGAGGCCTGCTTTGTCGGATTCGTCACCAACGCAGAACCGCCTCCCAGTACGGGTGGCGAGGAGGAGTCGTTCAAACAGGTGGAGGATCTGGTGCCTGGCATGCTGGAATACCTGCCTCCTGGCCGGGACATTCGTTTCGGCCAACCGGCCTCCACCTCCGGGTATGCCGAATACGCCCAGTTGCACAACCACGCGGTGGCGGCTGGCCTGGGGCTGACCTACGAACTGCTCACCGGCGACCTTTCCAAGGTCAACTACTCTTCCATCCGGGCGGGGTTGATCGAGTTCCGCCGTCGGGTGGATGCCACCCAGCGGCATGTGCTGATCCCGCAAATCTGCCAGCCGGTCTGGAACCGCTTTCTGTCCACCGCCCAGGCTGCCGGGTTGATCGGCAATGTCCCCATCCGCTTGCAATGGACGCCACCCCGGTTTGAGGCCGTCGATCCGCAAAAGGACATCATGGCGGAAATTCTCGCGGTGCGGGCCGGGCTGATGTCACCGCAGACGGCGGTTTCCCGGCAGGGGTATGACCCTGATGTGGTGATGGCCGAGTTCAACGAGATGTACCAGATTTGGGATCTTTACAAGATCATCGTCGATATCGATGCCCGCAAAACCACAAAGAACGGGCAACCCAAGCCAACGGAGACCGCCAATGCCGCATAAACAGATCGATTTGCCGATGCAAGTCAGGTCGGCCAATTTTGTCCCAGGAACGGTGAACGGAGAGGAACGCACCGTCGAGATGGTCTGGTCCACGGGAGCTGCTGTGCGACGGACCGACTGGCGGACTGGCAAACCATATGACGAGACCCTCTCTGTCGATGCTGCACACGTAGACCTCTCCCGTCTGAACAGTGGAGCACCCCTGTTGAACAGCCATGACGCCTCATCCCTGGAGAGCATCCTGGGCGTGGTGGAACGGGCCTGGATTGCCAATGGAGAGGGGCGCGCTACCGTGCGCTTTTCCAGCCGGGACGGGGTTGCCGCCATCTTCAAGGATGTCCAGGAAGGCATCCTGCGCAACGTCTCGGTGGGCTACATGGT
>JADGCE010000180.1 GCA_015229095.1 Magnetococcales bacterium
GAATTCCGGGGACGCAATACTAAATTCTTGGCTCTCCCTTGACGTTGGACCGCGCTTTGATCCGTACCCATATTGCTGTTGCGTTGCACGCCCGTTGACATGACACCATCGCAGGCTCCGTGGCACGGAAGTTCCCCCGGTTCAAGTGACCCTGCAAGGGCGACACACCGTTGCGCGCTCTCCTGGAAGGATTGTTCTATGCGGCTTTGGTGCAGGCCAACCTGAGGGATATCCAAAAGGAACTCACCGGTCGGGCAGGTTTGCCGCCTGTGGGAGAGGGAATGGTACTGTGCATCATGGGAGATCAACCCTATTGGGAGGGTTTCCGCAACAGTCCCGCGTGTCACGGTTGGGAGGCTATGTTGATGGAGGTGGCCGCGCAGATCAAACGGCAGTTGGGAATCGACAGCTGTTTTGTCGACATCGGTTTTCCGGTCGTGCAGAAAGGGGGCAACGGACAACCTTCCATACTCCTGGAGGCTGTGCAGACCAGACCGGCGTGCTGATTGCCCGCTGTCGCAAAAAGCGTGAAGATGAAGCAGACCAAGCGGTAAGGGGGCCATGAGGAGCAACCGACTGCGGAGCCCTGCCCGGCACGCGGAACGGGCAGGGCGGTTTCCTGCGCAATTCTCTTTACCAGCCCGCCCCCGGTGCGGTAAAGTGGGGGTCTGTCCAACCAGGAGGGGAGAACCACTATGAGCACGACCACATTTGACACCTTGGAATTTATAGAGCAACTCAAGGCTTCCGGTGTGCCGGATGAGCAGGCCAAAGGCCATGTCAAAGCGTTTGCATCTGCCATACGGCAAGTGGAGGAGAGCAAAAAGGATGAGTTGGCTACCAGGGGAGATATCCTCCGATTGGAAAAGGAAATTGAAAAAGCCAAGGTGGAAACCGTCAAGTGGGTGATCGTTACGGGCATTGCCATCCTGGGGGGAGTGGCCGCGATCAACCGGATATTCCCGCCTGTCCCGGTCTACTACCAGCCCCCCCTCCAGGAGATGCGCCAACCTGCTCAGCCCCCTCCTGCGCTCCCGGCTCCCCCTTCGACACCCGCTCCGCAGAGTGTACGGTGAGATACCCCATCCCTGGCATTGAGTGGCGTTCTGTAAAAATCACAGGCTCCGTCAGCTACTGACGACCGCTCTTGAGTGCTGTGGGAGTTGCCAGGGTGACCCTGTTCCCTTCCACCGTCACACGCACCCCATCGGCCAGACTCTGCCGCATCAACGCCTGCAGGGCAGGGGGGGCACCCACCACGGTCACCTGGTTGATCACCCCCTCCATGGAGCTGGAAAACCGACAGTGCAGCGGGAGATCCCCCAGGCGCACGTCGGGATGGGTGACCTCCGCCGTGCGGGCATCCTGGCGCAGAGCCTCCTGGACGGCGGCGACACAGGGCACCACCACGCTTTGGTAGGCGGCTCGCACAGCGGCCCTCTCCCCCGCCTGACGGCTCGCCCACTCCGCACCCGCCAGCAGGCCGATGATGACGCAGAGGATGGCCAGCTCAACGCGGGAAAAACAGGCCTGGATCTGTTGCAGCGCGCTAGGATATCTCAAGAAACTTGGGAACATTTGTCAGGTTGCGACACCCTTCTGCCTCCACCAGAACCACATCCTCCAGCCGTACCCCTCCCATATCGGGATAATAAAGCCCCGGCTCCACCGTGACCAGATGACCGGCCTCCAGGGTCTGCGCCCGTTGGCTGATGCGGGGGGATTCGTGAATCTCCAGTCCCAGACCGTGACCGGTGCCATGGAAAAAACCCTCCTGGAGACCGTCGGCACGGCGACCCGTGCCAAAGCCGGCTTCGGTCAGATGGGCGGTGACCGCTGCATGGACGGCCTGCCCATCGACCCCTGCCCGAATCTGTGCGAAGGCCACCTCTTGTGCCCCCCGTACCGCCTCCCAGGCGCGTTGCAGCGTCGCGCTGGGGGTGCCGCGACAGACGGTGCGGGTCATGTCGCCCCAATAGCCGCTCTCTGCCATGCGGGGAAAAATATCCAGAATGATCGGTTGATGGGCAGGCAGTGGTCCAAATCCCTTCTCGTGCGGATCGGCGCCTTGACGACCGCCTGCCACGATGGTGTGCTGCGGCATCGCGCCATGGCGCACCAGGAAAGCGTGAATTTCACCCCGCACGCCCTCGCTGGTCAAGGGTGTGCCATCCTTCTGGTAGAGCCACCCCTCTGCACCGATAGTGGCCTGACGAATGCAGTCAATGGCAACCGCCATGGCCTCTCCCGTCAGGGCCAAAGCGGCCTCGACGGCAGCCACTTCGTCCGCGCGTTTGTATTGACGCTCATCCCAGAAAGGGCCGGTCGCCGGGGTCAGAGTGATCCCGTGTGTGCGCAGATGGTCGGCCAACCCCAGGGGAAAATCCCTGGGCACCAGGAGATCCTGAATGTTCAACTCTTGGAGAAAAAAGTGGATCAGCGCATACTCCCCCCGTTCTCCCTGGGGATGTTGCCGGTCGTACCGCTCCTGGATGAGGGTCCAGTCATGCAGGTGATCTGCGCGGGCCGTGCGCCTGGCGCGATCAATCTCCAGGGCACTCAGGACGAGATGACGCGCACCGGCGCCATCGCGGAGGAACAGAAAGGGATCAGGGGCAAAAAAGCCGGTTGCATACAGGAGATCCGCCGAGGTTTCGCTGGCGGCGTACAGCAGACGGGGTTCCACCCTCAGCACCAGACCAGGATCTGCTGCACCAGCTTTTCGATGCCTGCTCCCGCCTCGCCGATGCCGGAGGCGCACATGTAGGCCGCTGTCGTCACCACTTTATGGTGGGGGTCCACGACAATATCGACCGCACCGCTCTCCTGGTGGCGATTGCCCGCCGCCTCGATGCCCGTTGCGGTTTCCGCATCCTGGCCGATGGTGAGGAGCAGCCCCTCTCCGGCCAGGGCGGCCGAGAGCAGCGCGGGGGAGATGCAGATGGCCCCGATGGGCTTGTGTGCCTGGTGCATCTCTTTCAGCAAATGGCGCAGGGCGGGATGGACCTGCACGGCAGCATCGCCAAAAGCCAGATTGGAAAGATTTTTGGCGACCCCGAATCCCCCCGGCAGGATGAGGGCGTCCAACTGCTCCGCCTGCACCGTGGCCAGATCCTGAATCTTGCCACGGGCGATGCGGGCGGACTCCACCAGGACATTGCGCACTTCATCGCTGACGGTGCCGTTGAGATGGTTGATGACATGGTGTTGGACCATGTCGGGCGCCATGCAGACCGCCTGTGCACCGGCGCGGTCCAAAAAATAGAGGGTCAGGGTCGCCTCATGGATCTCCGCACCATCCTGTACGCCGCAACCCGACAACACCACGCCCACCCGTTTTTTTGTCATGGCTGAATCTCCTCCGGAAAATCACAGATCGCGGCTCGGTATCCCAAAAAAGTTGCGGGTCTTGCGTCCGATGGGGACGCGGTATTTCTGGAAATAGTCATCCACACGATCATGGCGCATGCCCTCTTTGAAGGCGGTCCAGACCACCCATGCCAAAAATCCCAGGGGAATCAAATTTAACGCTTCCACGTGCCGACTCCTTTAAAGAAAATCACACCCTCCCGTCACTCTAACACGCCCTCGCCCTCCCTGCAAGCGGTCAAGAGCAGCATCTCTTCCAGAGGATTGCAGGCTTTCCCAAAAGAACGGGGCAGGAGAGAGCATTCTCTCCTGCCCCGAAGCAGCGCGCCAATCGCCATTGCCATCCTCCGGTGGGAGGGGTGGCGGGGCGGGTGAATCAGCCCAAGGTATCCGCCATGATGCTCTGATACCAGCTCTCGTTATAGAGGGCTTCCTGCTTG
>JADGCE010000181.1 GCA_015229095.1 Magnetococcales bacterium
GCCAGGGCGGGATCGGTCCACGATACCGCCGGGGTGTTGACCGGCTTTTTGGCCGGCTCGGCGGATGGCAATTTGTTCAAATCCGGTGGAATTTCCAGGGGTTCCCGGGTGGCGATACGGGCCGGATCCAGCAGATTGCTTTCCCAGGGCAGGGCGAGCTTTCCAGAGCATCCCCCCAACAAGAGCGCGCCGCTGATATAAAGGCAATAGAGCTTGTAGTTCATGGTTTTGTCGTTCCTGTTGTCCGAAAGCTGTCCCACAACAGCAGAGCCACGCCGATGCTGATGGCGCTGTCTGCCAGATTGAAAACCGGCCACGAAAGATCATGCCAGTGCAGGTGAATAAAGTCCACCACCCATCCATAGCGCAACCGATCCCACAGATTACCCAGGGCTCCCCCCAGGATCAAGCCCAGGCTGATGGCCTCCAGCAGGCGATCCGTTTTGCGCAGCAATATCCCGATAAAGAGGGTGGCCAGCAGGGCAACGCCGATCAAAATCAGGCTGCGCCATCCCGGTGAGAGGCCCGCAAAAAGACCGAAGGCGGCCCCCATGTTGTGGACCAACTCCAGGTCAAAATAGCCGGGCAGCAGGGTATAACCCGACTCGGCCAATGCCGCACTGGCATACACCTTGGAGAGTTGATCCACCCATACGACCAGCAGGGTGGTCAGCAGACCGAGTCGGCGCAGGGAGGACAAGGGGATGGAGGTGGGCTGATCGTCACTCATGGCGCGGTTTCCAACGCCAAGACGACGTCCAGACAGCGGGGGCAGAGTTCGGGATGGTCGGTATGGTTTGCCGTGGACCAGTCGCCCCAGTTCCAGCAGCGCACACATTTGCTGCCTGCGTTGCGGCGGAAGGTGACCCGCAACAGGGGCAATTCAGCGCACGGCACCGCCTCTGCGGGGGCCTTTTCGCCGGCCTCCACGGTGACGCTGGCGACGATCAACAGGCGGAACAGGTCGGTAAAGCCTTGCAAAAGCGGCAACAATGCTCCGCTGGCATAGAGAACCACATCCACCTCCATGAAAGAGCCGATCCGTTTGGCCAACCGTTCCTGTTCCAGAAGCCGATAAAGGGCGGCACGCACCAAGCGCAACTGCTCCCACTCCGCCGCCAGGGTGGGGTTGCGCCATTCGGGATGGGGCTGGGGAAAGGCCGCCAGATGGACCGAGGCGGGTCGGGTTGCCGCTCCGTAGGGGATGAAGGACCAGATCTCCTCCGCCGTAAACGAAAGAATGGGGGCGATCAGGCGCACCAGGGTCTCCAGGAGATGGCTCAGGACAGTTTGCGCCCCCCGGCGGGCGGGAGATTTCCGGCCTTCGCAGTAGAGGCGATCCTTGAGAATATCCAGATAGAAGGCCCCCATATCCACGGAGCAAAAATAGTGGAGATCCTGATAGACCCGATGGAAGGCATAGCCGTCGAAGGCCGCCTCCACCTGCTGGATCAGGTTGGCCAACCGATCCAACGCCCAGCGATCCAACGCCGCCAGCTCCTGCAGGGGAAGTGCATCGGTTTCCGGATCAAAATCCTGCAGATTGCTCAAGACAAAGCGCAGGGTGTTGCGAATGCGCCGATAGGCGTCTGACAACCCCTTGAGAATTTCATCGGAGAGGCGAATATCTCCCGAATAATCCTCGGCGGTGACCCACAGGCGCAGAATATCGGCGCCATATTGTTGAATCACCTTGTCCGGGGCGATCACATTGCCCAGGGATTTGGACATTTTGCGTCCCTGGCCATCCACCACAAAGCCGTGGGTCAAGACGGCCCGATAGGGCGCCTGCTGGCGGGTGCCGACGGAGGTCAGCAGGCTGGAGTGAAACCAGCCCCGGTGCTGGTCGGACCCCTCCAGGTAAAGGTCGGCGGGCCACCGCAGGGAGCGACCCTCCTCCTGGCCCCGTTCCAGGACAGCAGCATGGGTCACCCCGGAATCAAACCAGACATCCAGAATATCTTTTTCCTGGGTGAAGGCGGTGCCGCCGCATTGGGGGCAGCAAAAACCCGGTGGCAGAAAGGCTGCGGCCTCCTGGCTGAACCAGATATCGGCGCTGTGCTGCTCCACCTGGCGGGCGATCGCCTCGATGCCCGCCGCATCGGTGACCTGTTGGCCGCAGTCGGCGCAGGAGATGACGGTGATGGGCACCCCCCAGGTGCGCTGCCGGGAGACACACCAGTCAGGGCGCACGGCAACCATGTTGTGGATCCGCTCCTCCCCCCAGGCGGGAATCCACTGGGTGGCGCGGATGGCGGCCAGGGCCTTTTCCCGCAGTTGATGGGTTTCCATGGAGATAAACCACTGGGGCGTGGCGCGGATGATCACCGGCTTATGGCAGCGCCAACAATGGGGATAGCTGTGATTCAGGGGGCGGTGGGACAACAGTCGACCCCGCTGCTCCAGCAGGGCGATCACCTCCCGATTGGCCTTGAAAATATGTTGGCCGGCAAAATGGGGGGTTTCTGGCCGAAAATGGCCATTGTCATCCACCGGGTTGAAGGGGAGCAGACCATAGCGTTGGCCGACGGCAAAGTCTTCATGACCATGGCCGGGGGCGGTATGGACACAGCCGGTTCCGGCCTCCAGGGTGACATGCTCCCCCAGCAGGATGGGGGCATCCTGCTCCAGATAGGGATGGCGGAACCGCTTGCCCTCCAGGGCGCTCCCCGCACAACGGGCCACAATGCGGGCCTGGGAGAGGGGCAGGCCGATGGTGGCCAGGGCGGATTCCCACAATCCCTCCGCAAAAATCAGCATCTCCCCGTTTTGCAAAGAGCCATGGCCGGCGGCTTCCAACACCTGCACCACCACATAGGTCAGCCTGGGGTGCAGCGCGAGGGCCAGGTTGGCGGGAATGGTCCAGGGGGTGGTGGTCCAGATGACGGCGGAGAGGGGGGCAGCCAGGGGCGGGGAGAGGAGGTCATCGGCACCGAGGGAGGCCAGGGATTCATCGGCGGCCAGGGGAAATTTGACCATGATCGATTGGGATTGATGCTCCTGATACTCCACCTCGGCCTCTGCCAGGGCGGTGACATCGTGGACGCACCAATAGACCGGTTTCAACCCCTTGAACAGGCCGCCATTGAGCAAAAAGCGGCCCAACTCCCGCACGGTGTCCGCCTCAAAGCGATGGGACATGGTCAGATAGGGGGTGTTCCAGTCGCCGATGACCCCCAGACGTTGAAAGGAGCCCCGCTGGATCTCCACCCATCGTTCCGCATAGGCCCGGCAGAGGTGGCGGAACTCCTGGATGGGGAGATCCTCCTTGTTGCGGCCCTGCTTTTTCAGCTCCTGTTCCACGTTGATCTCGATGGGCAGGCCATGGCAGTCCCAGCCGGGTACATAGTTGGCATCAAAGCCGCGCATCTGCCGGGATTTGACGATGACATCTTTGAGAACTTTGTTGATGGCATGGCCCATATGCAGATGGCCGTTGGCATAGGGGGGGCCATCGTGGAGAACGAAAAGCGGATTTCCCCGGCTCTTTTCGCGCAGGCAGGCATAGAGATCCATGTCGTGCCATTTTTGCAGGATGGCGGGTTCCATCTGGGGCAGGTTGGCCCGCATGGGAAAAGGGGTTTGGGGAAGTTGGACGGTATCCTTGTAATCCACGATGGCTGGCTCCTGCCCGATTCACTCAGGGTTAAAAAACGGTTTCGATCATCGATCTTCGTTTTGGCCAAGTGGGGGCTTTGCCCCCGACCCCACCAGGGGCTTTGCCCCTGGACCCCACCAGGGGGATAATCCCCCTGGACCCCTAATAGTAAAAAAAA
>JADGCE010000023.1 GCA_015229095.1 Magnetococcales bacterium
CGCCACCACCCCCAAGTATGCCATGTCTTTGCAGACAAGACCAGTATTTTCATCCTGTTTCCGTGTTGTGCCACTGTGACGACCCTATCTTCCAGTCATCGTGCAAAAATGATTTGATCGCTTTACCCGGTGCCCTGCATGGGGTATCCTGCTGTGGATTTTGTTTCACTCATGTGCGATGGGGCTTTGGGAGATAACCATGATACGCAGGAATGGCGTGCTTACGGTCGGAATGGTGGGGCTTGTCTCTTGTTTGCTGCTCTCTGGCTGCATGGAAACCAGGGCGCAGTCCGGCGCAGGCATTGGCGCCCTGGGTGGGGGGTTGCTGGGCAGTCTGGCGGGACCGGCCAAAAACAGGGGACAAAATGCCCTCATCGGTGCGGCGGTGGGTGGTCTGGTGGGCTATGCCGTCGGCAACGAGATGGACAAGAGCGATCAACTCCATGTCAGTCGGGCCTACGAACGAACCCCGGACAATCAACCGGTGGCCTGGGTCAACCCCAACTCCGGCAACCAGTACACGGTGACACCCCGTTCCACAACCCGCAATGCCGCCGGTCAGCCCTGCCGCCAGGCAGAGATCGACTCCGTAATCGATGGTCGTCACGAAACGGTGGTCAAAATGGCCTGCCGTCGCCCGGACGGAGCCTGGGAATTTTGATCCCGTCGCAGACTCCCACAAGGAGTCGGGAACAGCACCGGGGATGACACCTTCCCGCAGGGCGGCACCAGCCGCTGCCGGTCAATCCGGGTGAGCTCCCTGCCTCTTGATCTCAAGGGGGGAGGGGGGTGCTGCGCGCTCACAGTCGTCCGACTCCGGTGTCGATCACAATGCCGGCAAAGAGAATGCCCAGATAACGCATGGAGCCGATAAAGTTGTGCCAACCCCGCTCCCGGGTCGGCGCATGGAGCAACTGCCAGTTGTCCCACAAAAACAACCCTCCCGCCAGCAGGGCGCCCAGCAGGTAGATGGTGCCCAACTGTTGCAGCCACCACGGCAGCAGGGATGCCCCCACCATCAGCAGGGTGTTGCCAAAAATGCAGCGGGCGGTTTTGGGTGCCCCCAACAGGACGGGCAGCATGGGGATGCCCACCTTGCGATACTCCTCCTGCAGATGGATGGCCAGGCTCCAAAAATGGGAGGGGGTCCAGAAAAACAGCACCAGGGCCAGGAGCAGGGGCAGGAGGCACAACTCCGGCCTGACAGAGGCCGCCCCCGCCAGCACCGCAAAACTGCCCGCCAATCCTCCCAGGACAATGTTCAACCAGGAGCGCCGTTTCAACCAGACCGTGTAGACAATGCCGTAGAAAAAGGCTCCGAAAAAAAGGTGCAGGGCCACCATGGCGTTGAAAAACCAGTAGGAGAGCCCAACCCCGGCGATCAACAAGGCAGCCGCCAGCCACAAAACCGGGCTCAGATTGTCCAGAGGGCGGCGTGCCAGCGGGCGACGGGCAGTGCGATCCATGTTGCGGTCGATATCCCGATCATACCAATGGTTGAAGACCGCCGAACTGGAGGAGCCCAGCAGCATGACGACGGTCAGCAGGAGCAGATGCCCCAGGCTGAAGCGCTCTGCCATGGAGAGGTAGGAGACCACCGCCGTCAGGGCGATCATGCCACCAATGCGCAATTTTAAAAGTTCGATGTAGTCCGTAAGAGGCATTGTCTTCCATCCGACCCAAAAGCAACCCGTGGCACCGGCACCCGCCTGCTCCTCACCATGAAATCAGTTTCCTGGACCCAGGTCAAGATGTGCAGAGCCACCCACGCAATTCGGCGCGCCCGGCACCCTGAATGCGTGGTCGGGCAAACCGACACCAAAAGCAAATTTTGTGCCTAATTTCTCTGTGTAAGTGCGTACATGGATATTGACAAATATAAAATTTACTGTAGAATCCCAAACTCCTGCTGGGAGAGGGGCCCATGGCCGTTGCCGGGCATGGGTGTGCGATACAGCCAACCAATATACGATACGATGAGGGAGTGGGTCATGATCAAATCCGCGGTGGGCCACGAGCAAGCGCACCATTGGGAGACCAGTGTGGCTCCGATGCTGGTGGTGGCAGGTGTGTTGTTCCTGGTCGTCTTTGGCTTTATCGGTTGGTTCAGCTACCACAGCGCCCTGATGGCCATCGTCAGCGCGGGCATTGGTGTGCCTCTGCTGTTGGCGGGCATCGCCAAATGGACCGGCGAAGGCTTGACGCATAAACCCCTGGTGGAAGGGCTTTCCCCGATGGCCTTGTCCATTTTCATCGTATCGGAAATATTCATCTTCCTTTCCCTCTTTGCCGCCTATTGGACCATGAGGCTCTCCGCCGGTGCGGATTGGCCCCCTGTGGGCACCCCCAAGGAGTTCAACCTGGTTTTGCCCCTCATCATGACAGTCATTCTGGTAACCTCCAGTCTGACCTACCATGTGGCCGAGGTAAAACTGGAGCAGAACAATCTGAGCGGGTTTCGGGGGTGGGTATTCATTTCCATCCTGCTGGGATTGCTCTTTCTGGGTTGTACCGTCTACGAATATCAGCATCTGATGCACCAGAAATTCACGCCTTCCACCAACGCATACAGCACGGCGTTCTATTCCATCACCGGCTTTCATGCCTCTCATGTCTTGATCGGTTTGGGGGTCTTTCTGGCCGTGCTGCTGGCCGCCATGCGGGGGTTGACCAACAAGTATCTCGCCTTTTGCGCCGGATTGTACTGGCATTTTGTCGACATCGTGTGGTTTTTTGTGGCGACCCAAATCTACTACTGGTAGCACGGAGCGTTGATGGGGCGTCGATGGCTGGTTGCTTTTGCGGTCTTGTGCGTTTGGATGGTCAGTGGGGCAGTTGATCTCCAGGCCTTTTCCAAACCTACCGAACACTCAGAGATCGACCCCGGTCTGTTTCGCATCGATGAGGAAAAATATCTGGGCGTCCGGTTTGGCAATGCATTGACTCTGCTGGATGAAACGGGGGATGTGCTGCCCTTTGCCGATTTGCCGAACCGACCCATGATTTTGGTGCCTGCCTATTATACCTGCGACGGTTCCTGTTTCACCGTCGGTGGCGCACTCCGGGGGATGCTGCCGGAGGTCAAGGCACTCAAACTGGGGGAGGACTACCATGTGCTGTTTGTGTCGTTTGACAAAAACGACACACTGGAGACCCTGCGCGGCTTTGTCCGCTATCTGGGCCTGCCCGGGGAGCGACCACCGGGTTGGCATGTGACCCTCTTCCAGGACCCAGAAGCCATCCAGCAGGAGATGGGCAGGTTGGGGTACAAATTTTTTTGGTCGCCACGGGATAAGACATTTTTTCACCCCACCATCATCATGGTGTTAACCGCCGAAGGAAGGGTGGCACGCTATCTCAATATAACGAAGGCATCGGCCAAAGATATCGAACTGGCGTTGCTGGAGGCCAAATCCAACCAGTTTCGCCCTTCGGAAACGGTCGATTATTTGGTAAGTCTTTGTTATAGTTATAATTTCAAGGAAGGCCGCTACACAGTGAACATTCCGGTGTTCGTTGGGCTGGGTTCCCTTCTGTTGGGTATTGGGTTGCTGCTGGGATCGTTAGGCATTTACCGTCTATTCTATCGTCGTAAGGACACTGGGCAATGAGAAAAAAATCCATGAAACGAGTGGTCTCTGTAATGGCCATGCTGGGCGTCGGTTTGCCGATTCTCTGGGCGCATGCGGGGGCGCAGGGGGCAGTGCCAGACCCGGCAGCCAGTTGGAATCACCTGTGGCATGAAGTGTTGGTCGATCTGTTTGTCATCGGCGGGGTGTTTCTCGCGGCGGGGTTGTTCTGGGTCTACAAATACCGCGCCACCCGCCCCGGCCAGATCGGCACCGCACCCAAGCTGACCGCTCTGGCTGCTATCGGGTTTGCCGTGATCCCCGCCTTCCTCTTCATGGCCGATGACTTTTACTTGGCTGCCAAGGGCTGGACGGTGTGGAACGAATATCGCAACGTGCCCCGGAATGCCCTGGAGGTCAAAGTGACCGGGATGATGTGGAACTGGACCTTCGAGTATGACAACGGCGTGGTGACCACCTTCGACCCGGATAGCAAGACAGGGGATGGCTTGGTGGTTCCAGTCGGGCGGGCCGTGGTGCTGCGCATGACCTCCACCGACGTGGTCCACTCCTTTTTCCTGCCGGAATATCGGGTCAAGGAGGATCTCATGCCTGGGCGGGTGACCTATCTGTGGTTTCAGCCCAAGGCCGCCGGGGAGACGCTGGCCACCTGCGCAGAGTTTTGCGGCAATCGCCACTCCTTTATGTGGACCAAAGTCAAGGCGGTCCCTGCCGCCGAGTTTGACACTTGGATGGCAGGTATGAAACGCCAAGGGGCCTAATTATTGTGGCAGACTAATGACCTTCAACAGGTATCGGAAGGATTTCATCGCATGAGCACAGCATCGTCGGGATTTAAACTTTCGGAGTGGCTCTTCACCACCGATCACAAACGGATCGGCGTCCTCTACTTGATCGGCTCCGTGGCGGCCTTCGCGGTGGCGGGGATCATGGCACTCCTGATTCGCCTGGAACAGATGTCGCCGGGTCCCACCATCGTCTCGGATGCCTATGTGGGTGGGGACCAGTACAATGTGTGGCTCTATTTTCATGGTGCCGCCATGATCCTGGGCTTTCTCATTCCCGGCCTGACCGGCTTCGCCGCCAACTATCTGTTGCCCTTGATGATTGGTGCCAAAGATGTGGCCTTTCCCCGCATCAATGCCCTGTCGGTATGGCTCTTCTGGGCGGGTATTGTGGTGGCCCTGCTGACCTTCGTGGTGCCGGACAAGCCGGATGTCATGTGGACCGGTTATCCCCCTTATTCCATCAAAACCGGTGGCAATCTGGCCTTGTATGTCTTTACCGTTCACCTGATTGGTTTTTCCTCGATTCTGGCATCGGTCAACTTTTTGGTCACCATCACCTATATGCGGGCGCCCGGCATCGGCTGGTTCCAACTGAACATGTTCACTTGGTCCTGCTTTACCGCCTTCATCATCCAGCTGGTTTTTGTGCCGGTGTTGGCGGCGGCCGTCACCTTGTTGCTCCTCGACCGCTACCTGGGCACGCACTTTTATGACCCGGCCAATGGGGGGGATGTGCTGCTGTACCAAAACCTGTTCTGGTTTTACTCTCATCCGGCTGTGTATGTCATCTTTCTTCCCGCCATGGGCATTTTTTACGAAATCTATGCGACCATGGCCAAAAATCCCATCTTCAACTACAAGGCGGCTGTGTATGGCATGTGCGGGATCGTGCTGATCTCGGGTGAGGTGTGGGTGCATCACCTCTACTATTCCGGCATGCCCGACTGGCTCCGCATCGGCCAAATGGTGACCACACTGTTGATCTCGGTTCCTGTGGGTCTGATGACCATCTCCCTGTTCGGAACCTTGTATCGCGGGGCCATCACCTTCAATACGCCGATGTACTACGGAACGGCGGCCCTCTATCTGTTGATCATCGGGGGGTTGACGGGTATTCCCCTGGCCATCACCGTGCTCTCCGTCCACCTGGGGGAAACCTCGTTCACCCACGCCCATTTCCATTTTATTATGGGGATCTTCGCCACCTTTTCCGTCTTCGCCGCTGTTGACTTTTGGTTTCCCAAAATTGCCGGTCGGATGCTGAATGAGAAACAGGCCCGTCTGGGTTTTTGGTTCAACTTTATTGGTGTCAACGTCACCTTTTGGCCTCTGTTTATCATTGGCGTGCAGGGCATGCCGCGTCGCTATTGGGACTATTCCCAGTTTCCCCCCCATTTTGCCGACTATCACAAAGTGGCTACCATCGGTGCGTTTATCGTGGCCATCGGCATGGTGCTGACCATCAGCAACTGGATCATCAGTGCCATCAAGGGACAGAGGGCAACGGATAATCCCTGGGGGTCCAGGTCGCTGGAGTGGACGCATACAGCCACTCCCCCCGGGCCGGGCAACTTTCCGAAGGATGTGGTCGTGGAAGCGGGTTGGACCCCCTACGACTACAAGTAGCGCGTTGACGGGTGACCCTTGCAAGGCGGCTTTTGCTGCTTTGCAAGGGTTTTTTTTCCTTGTTTGCCCATGGGTGTTGCAATGGATCGGAATGATGTCACCCCCGAATTGCGCAGGCGGATGAACCGTGCAGGCCTTTTTTTCTTCGTGCTGGCGTTGGGTCTCGTCGGTTATCTGACCCACAATTTTACCAAGGAGTATGATCCGGCGGTTGTCAAGGAGGCCAAGCTGCAAAAGCAGCGTGCGGCTGCCGAGCGGGCTGAGAAGAGCCCCAACAAGTGACGAGCCTTTCTTAACCTTCTCTCCTGCCTTTCTGTTGTCGGCCTTGATCATCGTTTCGGCCATTCCCGGGGGAGGCGGAGAACCGCCTCCCCCAGACCCCCCCCACCCTTTTTTTTCAATTGTTTTTTACTGTTAGGGGTCCAGGGGGATTATCCCCCTGGCGGGCCCAGGGCAGAGCCCTGGGAATTTGTTCGTTGTTTTGGGCGCCGCTTCAAGGGAGCGGCGCGCCGCTGCCCGGTAGTCCGTAGTCCGGCCAGCGGCGGCTGACCCGCTCCACCACGCTGCCTTCCATGCTCAATACCTGCCCCCAGACTCGCCCCGTTTCCGGCTTGCGGGTGGCGTCCAGGGCAAAGCGGCCACTCTTTCCATCGATGATGACATCCCGACTGGGGTCGGAACGGGTGGCGACCGCCCAGAGCAGATCGTCCCAGGAGGTGGGGTTGATGTCATCATCGACCACCCACAGTTGGTCGGCACCACCGCCCGGCGGGGCGGCGGCTTGAATCAGGGCGATGGCCAGGGCACCCGCACCCGCGCCCCCCCCGGCCAACTGGGCGATGGCCATGCGACCGCCGGGCAGGAGATGGATTGTGCGAATGAAGGCATGCTGCGCACACAGGGCGCCGATCCACTCCCGCTCCTCCCGCAGCGGCGGCAGGGGAGGGGCTGCCTGTTGTTCGGTGCCGGTTTTGCGGGTGGCATCCAGCCCCATTTTGCCCCCCAGGCCAGCCAGAGGTGAGGCAAAATCCAGATAGTCGATGGGGGTATTGGCAAAAATCTGCATATCCCGCCCACTGTGCAAATGCTGGCTGATCTCGCCCATGACGGCTTCCCAACTGTCCACCGCCACCCCGGCATCGACGACGATAATCAGCTTGGTATATAAAAACTGCCTCAGAAAGCTCCAGATACCGGCCATGACCCGAAAGGCGTGTCCCGGATAGGCTTTGACCAGGGAGACCACCGCCACGCGATAGGAGCAGGCCTCCATGGGGAGATGAAACTGGTGGATTTCAGGAAATTGCTGGCGCAACAGCGGCACAAAAATACGATTGAGGGCCAGGGCGAGAATGGCGGGTTCGTCCGGGGGGCGTCCGGTATAGGTGCTCAGATAGAGGGGGTTGTTGCGCATGGTGACGCAGTGAACGGTAAAGACCGGAAAATTTTCCACCTCGTTGTAATAGCCGGTATGGTCGCCGAAAGGCCCTTCGGCGGCCTGATGGTTGAGATCCACCGTCCCTTCCAGGATGATTTCGGCATGGGCGGGGATCGGCAGGGGAACGGTCAGGGCGGCGGCGGTCTCCACCCGCTGTTCCCGCAGCAGGCCGGCAAAGGCATATTCGGAGAGGCTTTCCGGGACCGGTGTGACGGCGGCCAGCAGGGTGCCGGGATCGCAACCGATGGCCACGGCGACCGGCAGGCGGTTTGGGTAGGCCTGGGCATGTTGGGCGCCGCCCCGGTGTTTGAGCCAGCGCATGATCAAACGGTTGGGTCCGATGAGCTGCATGCGGTAGATGCCGATATTGATGGGGCCTCCCTGGGGGCCCTGGGTGATCACCAATGGCCAGGTGACCAGGGGGGCGGCATCCCCTGGCCAACAGGTCTGGATGGGCAGACGACGCAGGTCCACCTGCGCGCCGCGCCAGACCACAGCCTGGCAGGGGGGGGTGCGGATGGTACGGGTGGGCATGTGGCGGACCCGGCTCAGGCGGGAGAGCCACGCGCCTGCATCCTGCCATTGTTTGGGGGGATCCGGCTGTTTCAGTTGGGCCAGCAATGTGCCCAACTCGGCCAGTTCCTCCAGGGTGCGACCGATGGCCAGCCCCACCCGTTCCTGGCTGCCAAACAGGTTGGCCAGTACGGGCATGCTGCTCCCTTTGACCCGTTCAAAGAGCACGGCAGGGCCCGACTCGGCCAGCAGGCGGCGGCAAATTTCGGTGATTTCCAAATGCGCATCCACCTCAGCCTGCACCCGTACCAGTTTGCCCCGGGACTCCAGAAAAGCGACAAACGCACGTAAATCCGGGAAAGATTTGGGACCGATGGACATGAAAGCCTCTTTAAAAAGCCGATGCGGGTTTAAAAGGTTTCTCACTGGAGGGGCACATGCTGTTTTGCCCAATCAACGATGTGTCGATAGATCTCTTCCAGGCATGGGGCGTTGCTGACAAAGCCTCTGAGGTTGGCCATGACCCACTCGGGTCGTTCCGGATATGCGTGGGCCGTCTGGTTGCGCAACCGTCGCAGTTCGACCCATCGGTTGGCTGAGGGGATAATGCCCCTCTTTTCCGCCCGGTTGAGAGTGTCCAAAAAGGATTCATGCTCATGCCACTCCAACACATGGTGCAGCAGGGAGGGCAGCAAACGTGTGCCCATGCTGTCCTGTAACCGGGCAAAGCGGAAGATTAATTGATCCAATGTTCGCACCTCCGCCTCGGTCAATGCCTCCGGGGAGTCTCCCTGCAAGGCGGTAAAGGCGACAGCCTCCAGCCATGCGGCGTGTAATCGCCGGTCGTGTTGGGCGCACTCGTACAAGGCCGCCCGTAATTTGGCTTCAAGAATCTCTTGCTGAGTCATAACAGGATACCCGTTTCTGCCGCCACCCGATGAATGAGGAGAGGGGTTTCGTCGGCGGCGGGAGCCGCGACCACATCGATGCGTTGTTCGCCGAGTTTTAACTGTGCCTGGACCGCAAAGCGGTTTATGGCATCCCATATCTCTTTGGATGTCTGGGTGTATCCGCAGATGTAGAGATCAATATCTCCGCCACGCCGCTGGTCGTCGGTGCGGGAACCGAACAGCCATACCTGGGCTTGCGGACCGAATATTTCGCGGGTGAGTTGCTTAAAAACCGCAATCTGTACAGGTGTCAGACGCATGGCAAACCTTCCGGGTCGAAGGGGTGCGGGGATTGATCTTCACGTGTTCCCCAGAGTTTGTTCCGTCAGGCTGGTTGACCCACTATGCCCCGTGTCGTCCCAAAAAACAAGCCAATCGAAGGTGCATGGGCGGGAGTCCGTTCATGAATACTTCCCTCAAGGGGCATCTGGCGTTAGAATCCCATCGAACGAGCGCGTTCGGCACACGTTCGGCACTTTTGGGCACTTTTGCGGGAGTATCGGCATGACCCATCCAGAGACGACCCATTTCGGCTTCAGCGAGGTTCCTTTGGCCGAAAAGGTGGAAAAGGTAAAAGAGATATTTGATTCTGTGGCGGGCAATTATGATTTGATGAACGATCTGATGTCCCTGGGTGTGCATCGTCTCTGGAAACAGTTTGCCATCCGTCGGTTGCGCATCAAACCGGGCCAACGCATTCTGGATGTGGCAGGGGGCACGGGGGATCTGGCGCGGTTGATGCACGACCGTCTGGGTGGCGAGGGGATGATCACCATCTATGACATCAACGCCAACATGCTGGAGCGGGGGCGGCAACGCCTGGTGGATGAAGGGCGCATCCATGGCCTCTACTGGACGCAGGGCAATGCCGAGGAGTTGCCCTTTGCCGACAATACCTTCCACGTTGTCACCATCGCCTTTGGCATCCGCAACGTGACCCAGATGGAGGCGGCATTCCGGGAGATGGTGCGGGTGTTGCGACCGGGGGGGCAACTCCTCTGTCTGGAATTTTCCCGTGTCGCCATCCCCTTTCTGGAACCGCTGTACGACGCCTACTCCTTTAACGTGTTGCCGGAATTGGGCCACTGGGTGGCCAAGGACCGGCACGCCTACCAATATCTGGCAGAGTCCATCCGCCGTTTTCCCGATCAGGTTCAGATCGTCCGTTTGCTGGAGTCCTGCGGCCTCTCTGCGGTCCGTTATCACAATCTCAGTGCGGGTATTGCCGCCGTCCACGTTGGCAGAAAGGTTTAACTCATGACATCCTGGTTCGCTTCCCCTCTCACGTGGTTGCCCCAACCCCTGACCGCCGTCACCCTGGGCGTTATCCTCAATCTCTTTTTCAAACGCTACCCGGAGTTGAAACAGCGCCTGGCGGAGCTGTCGGGTAAAATTTTCCAATTTGAGGTGGAGGATTTGCAGCAATCCTTTTTCATGGTGGTGGACGAAGGGGGGGGTGTGCGCATCCACACCTATTCGGACACCGTCCCCCATGTCACCATGGCGGGTGAGAGCCGGGCCTTTTTTTCTCTGCTCTTCAACACACGTGACCCGGACTCGCTGTTTTTTTCCAGAGAGTTGAAACTTTCCGGGGAGACCGATACCGGTCTGCACTTTAAAAACATATTGGACAATGTGGAGATTGACTGGGAAAAAGAGTTGGCCCCCTGGATGGGCCCACTGCTGGCCCAGGCGACGGTGCGCGGCGTGGAACAGTTGCAACGGGCCAAGGAGCAGGTCTGGGACAAGGCCGAGAGTGAGTTGGAAAGCTGGATGAAACAACGGGCCGTCCCCCGCCAGGCGCAGCATGTGCAGTTCCGGGAACAGGTGGATGCCCTCCTCGACCGCAGCGAGCGGTTGGAGCGGGCCATTGGCCGTTTGGAGCGCAGACGGGTGTTGGCCCAGGCCGCCGCACACGCTGTGCATTCGGCGGATGCCACCCAACCGCATGATGCTGCATAAACCTCATGCTGGGACACTATCGCTCTATCCTGCGTCTGTTCATGATTGCCAAAATTTTGGCCTACTATGACGTGGAGCCCCTGTCGACCCTGTTTTGGCCTTTTCACCTTCTGACCTGGGTGATGGCCATCCATCCGGCGGTTCGTCGCGCGCGCCGGGAATCTCCCCAGGTGCGGTTGCGCAAGGCCATGGAGGAGTTGGGCCCCACCTTTATCAAATTTGGCCAGGCACTCTCCACCCGCACCGAGATTTTGCCGGAAGAGTTCAGTGTGGAGATGAAAAAGCTCCAGGATGAGGTGCCGCCGTTTCCGTTTGCCCAGGTGGAGGAGATCATCCAGAAAGATTTGGGGGGGGCGGTGGCGCAGTTTTTTCGGGTTTTTGATCCCCATCCCGTGGCCTCGGCCTCCATGGCCCAGGTTCATCGGGCCACCACCCTGACCGGGCGGGATGTGGCGGTCAAGGTGATGCGCCCCAATGTGATTGCCCTGGTGGAGCTGGATATCCGCATGCTCACCACCCTGGCCGATCTGGTGGATACCTACCTGGCTGGTTGGAAGCGGTTGCGTGCCCGGCAGGTGGTGGCAGAGTTTGCCCGCTCCATTCGCAATGAGATCAATTTTCAGATCGAGGCCTCCCGCGCGCAAAAATTTCGGGAAAATTTTAAAAATGATCGGGAAATGCGGGTTCCGGCGGTCATCTGGTCCCTCTCGACCCGGCGGGTGTTGACCCTGGAATGGATTGATGGCGTGCCCATCGATGAATTGACCCACCATCCGCAAAACGACAAGCTGGATCCGGTCACCATCTCCCATAATATTGTCACCAGCTTTTTCAAGCAGGTGTTTCGGGATGGCTATTTCCATGCTGATCAGCATCCCGGCAACATTTTTGTCCTGGCCGATGGCACCATCGCCATCCTCGATTTTGGTATCATTGGCCGGGTCACCCGCGAGGACAGGTTGGTATTGGCGCGGATATTACAGGGCTTTTTGCAGCGGGACTATCGTCTGGTGGCGCAAATGCACATCGAGGCCGGTTATGTGCCGCGCCATACGGACCTGGATGCCTTTGAAGAGGCCTGCCAGATGTTGGGGGAGCCCATTTTCGGCCAACCGCTCAAGGATATCTCCATCGGCAAACTGTTGGCCCAACTGTTCAAAGTCACCGAGCAGTTTGATATGCCGGTGCAGCCCCATTTGCTGCTGCTGCAAAAAACCATGCTGGTTTTGGAGGGGGTCGGGCGAGAGATCAATCCTGACCTCAATATGTGGGAACTGTCGGGTCCGTTGATCCGGGAGTGGATGTCGGATCATCTGGGTCCAAAAGGTAAGTTTTCCGAATCAAAGGAGAATATAAAAAAATTATACCATGCCGCCACCCTGATACCGGAGGTGATCGTCGATGGCATGGAACGGTTGAGCCAGGATCACTTTCATATACGCATCCATCCCAGCACCATGGAGGGGCTGGAAGATACCCTTTCCAGGGGGTTTCGCGGCCAGACATGGGCCGTTATCGGCGGCAGCCTCTTTATGGGGGGAGCGGTGCTTGCCCTGGGTGGCTTTTCTGCCTGGTGGTATGTCCCGGCCATGAGTGTGGCAGGGGTCAGCTATCTGCTGAGCGTTCGGCAGGGGTTGCGCTGATCCCGTTGTTTCGTTGTTGTTGATCCCTCATTGTCCTGTCATAAATCCTCTTCCATCGTTCCAATCCCGCCGTCGGGCATGGATCATCGCTGGAGCCACAACGGGGGCTTTGCCCCTCGATCCCTGGTCGTAAAAAACGATGTGTTCTTTGCTCGCTCCTTCCTCTCCCACGCCGGTGCGTCCATTCAACATGGCCGAAAATTGTTACAATCATGTAACATTCATGTAATAATAAATTTACATGGATGTTACTCTATCTTAATATAAATGCCATCAAATCGTTTCCAATTGTGCGTTGTATTTGATACCATCCTTGCAACTTTTTAAGGATGCAGAATTTGCAGTGGGTTGCAAGCGGACCGGACGGGCGCAGGGGTCGTTGGTTGTCATAAATACTTCACATTCAACAGGGAAAAGGAATCAAAAGGTGAAACATGGGTAGCGATATTATTACAAATTTAGCCATTGCCACGGTGATAGTCATCCTGATTTTTGACTACACCAACGGTTTCCATGATGCTTCCAATATTATCGGAACCGTCATCGCGTCACGGGCCATGACCCCCGTTCAATCTGTGATCGTCGTGGCGGTCTTTGAATTCATGGGGCCATTGCTGGGGGGGACCGCCGTTGCCAACACGATTGGAGGGATTGCCAAGATCGGCGATCTGACGGCGACGGTCTCCATGACCGTCGTGTTATGCGGCATGCTGGGTTCCATCTTCTGGAACTTGCTCACCTGGTGGTTTGGCATTCCCTCCTCCTCTTCCCATGCCCTGGTAGGCGGTCTGGTGGGAGCGATCTTGTTTGCCGCCGGCGCCGATCATGTGGTGTGGGGTTTCGACGTGCTGGTTGAGAAGCACAAACTGACCGGTTTTTCCAAAACCCTGGCGGCTCTGATCATCTCTCCGGTTGCCGCCTTCTGGACCGGCTTCCTGATTCACCGGATCATGCGCTTCTTGCTGCGCGGGGCCAAGCCATCGGTCAACACCATCCTGAAACGTTCCCAGTTTATCACCATGGCGGCCCTGGCCTTCTCTCACGGCTCCAACGATGCCCAGAAGAGCATGGGGATCGTCGCCCTGATTCTGGTGCTGGGTGGGTTTATGCCCAAATTTGAGGTGCCCTTTTGGGTCATGCTGGCCTGCTCGATTGTCATCACCATGGGCATTCTCTCGGGTGGTTGGCGCATCGTGCGGACCGTCGGTTTCGGCATCTACAAAGTGCGTCCACTGCACGCCATGGATGCGCAACTGACCTCCGCCGCCCTGATCCTGGGAGCCTCCCAGTTGGGGATGCCGGTTTCCACCACCCACGTCGCCAGTTCGGCCATCATGGGTGTGGGTACTTCGGAGTTGCCCAAAGAGGTGCGCTGGAGCAAAGCATCGGAAATTGTCAGTACATGGTTTATCACCATCCCTGGTTCCGGGTTGGTGGGGGGGCTGTCGTTCCTGTTCGCTCGCTATGTGATCGGCGTCCATTGATGGATGCGAGGGATCCGTCATTCCACACGGAATGCACACACACTTACACAACACAGTCACGGGTTTCGTGATTTCGATATCTACAAAAAGGAGATGTTAACGATGGGCGGTAGCAATTCATTCATCAGTGGTATCACCAACGCAGTCTTTCCCCGGATGCCGAACTTTTACGGCATGCTGCTTGAGCAGTGCGACCTGGTTTCTCAGGCCATGGATGCCCTGGTGGATTTTATGCAGACGGGCAGCAAAGCCGCAGCCGACAAGGTGATGCGTCTGGAAAACGAGGAAGATGCCCTCAAAGCGCGCAACCTGGATGTGCTGGCCAACGCCTTCGCCACCCCCCTGGATCGGGAAGACCTGCAGCGGGCCATGACGTCGGTGGGGGTGACGATGACCTATGCCTCCACCGTCGTGCAGGAGATGCAGGCACTGAACATCAAGAGCGGGCAGTTTACCACGGAGATGGCCGTTCTGTTGCGGGAGGCCAACAGCGCACTGCATCGCGGTTACAAAAAATTGGGTACCAAGGATACGGCGTTGGGAGAGGCTGATGCCCAGGTGGCCGTGCAGGCCAAGCATACCCTGGACAGGGCTTTCCGGCGCGCATTGGCCGAGTTGTTCAATGCCGACAAGATCATGGACAGCCTCAAGAAGGATATGCCGGATGCCAAAATGGAGGCCATGGGCTATGTGCTGGAAATTTTCAAACGGCGGGAAATTTATCGCCATCTTTCGGATGCCGGGCACGAACTGTCCCGGGCAGGTAACTTTTTGCACGACATTGTCGTAAAAATTTCCTGATCGGTGCCTCTCCGGCTGATCGACCTCGTGAAGGGGTCGATCAGCCGGTTGGCCATCTCTGTCCTTGTCATCCAGTCAAAACAATTGACACAACTGTCACGGATCAATCATGATTGCAATATACTTATCATGATGATTTAACAACATAATTATTTACTTTTTGACGGTATTGTCCCTATTCTGTCCTCCTGCTTGTGCTACTCAATCGTCTTGGGCAAGGGAGGCTTGTATATGGGTATCGTCGTGGCGTCTGTTGTGTTTGCAGTAGTGGTGGTTGCGGGTTATTGGTATTTCAATCATCGCGATTACCGCAATAACCGTGCTGTTCATCGCCCGTAAAAGGGGGAGCGTTCCCGCTCCCCTGGGGGGGGGAGTGGGAACCCAACTCTGTCGTGATTTTGTCCCACCCAACACCGCACCGCCACAGGATCTTGTGTCCCTGCTCGGCAATTTTCCTCTTTATATGATTTTCGGCCTTTTCGGCAGACACCCAACACCCCGATCAGGGTGCGGGCTCGATGCGACTTGCATGGAATAAAAAAACAAGGTAATCCATAAAGATCATGAATCTCGATATTCGCGGCAATTATATCTTATCCTTTTTACTGTCGGTCTTTGTTGCCATTCTGGCGGCGGATCTCTACCTGGAGTATGCCCTGGGGGAGTGGCTGGAGGCACAGTTGGTGACGGAACTGCGCCGCCACGCAGTGAGCGGACGCGCCCTGATCGAGTCCCAGGCCCCCCCCTTGACCCATGAAGGGATGGATCCCATCGCCAACCTGCTGGGCCAGGAGCCCCTGCGCTTCACCATCATCGCGGCCGATGGTGTGGTCTTGGGAGATTCACGGGTGAATGGAGAACAGTTGCGCGGCATGGAAAATCATGCAACAAGACCGGAGGTTTTGATGGCCCTGCAAGAGGGATGGGGGAGAAGCAAGCACGATTCTGTTTCCTTGTCCAAGATAATGCTCTATGTGGCCGTGCCTTTTCATCAACCGCAGGGGAGTGGCGTGGTGCGGGTTGCCATGGGCATCGAGAGCGTTCAGTTTGTTCAGAATAAATTAAGATTTTTTATTATTGTTGCCAGTTTTATCTCCATGTTGGCTGCACTCTCTTTGAGTGGCCTCTCCGCCCAATGGGCCACCCGTACCCAACGGTATGTCATCGCCTGTGCCCAGGGCATGGCGAGTTCGATCCATGCGCCCCGTATCGAGCTGCATGCCAACGATGCGTTGGCGGGTTTGGCCAGTTCGCTGAATCTGCTGGCGGAAGAAAAAAATGAGACGTTGGCCCAGTTGTCCGCGCAAAAATCGCAAATGGTGACCGTGTTGCAGAGCATGAGCGAGGGGGTGCTTGCCCTGGATGGGCAGCATATTATCACCCTGATGAATCGCTCGGTGCAGGAGCTTCTGCATTTGCCCGCCTCGGCCATCGGCCAAACGGTTGTTTCTGTGTTGCCCGGGACGGCGATCAGCAGTTTGGGATTGGAGCCGGGGCGGTTGCTGGAGCATACCTTCAGTGCCGAATTTGATCTGGACAAGGGGGCTCCTCGCCGGATCATGGCGGTTGTCACCTCTTTGCATGATCAGCCAGGGCACGTCATTGTTTTGCGGGACGTGACGGAAAAACGCCGTCTGGATCAAATTCGCCGTGATTTTGTGGCCAACGTTTCCCATGAACTGCGCACCCCGGTGAGCGTCCTGCAGGCCAATGCGCAAACCTTGCTGGAGGGGGCCCTGGAGGACAAAAAATATAGCCGGGTCTTGGTGGAGGCCATGGATCGCAATGCCGGTCGCCTGGGGCGCATCATCTCGGAGTTGTTGGACCTTTCACGCCTGGAGGCCGAGCAGTTTGCCATGGAACTCCATGAGTTTCCCCTGTTGGTTGTGGTGGGGGAGGTGGTTGAGTTGGTTCGGCGTGCCGCGCAGGAAAAACAGATGGTCGTGCAGGTGCAGGTGGATCCGGATCTGGTTGTCCATGCGGATGTGGAGGTGTTGCGGCGTATTCTGACCAATTTTCTCGACAATGCAATCAAGTATACCCCCAACCAATCTCAAATTACGGTGCGCACCAACCGTTATCAGGAGCGGTTGCGTCTGGAGGTGGTGGATAATGGTCCTGGCATTGCTCCTCAGCATTGGGATCGGCTGTTTGAGCGGTTTTACCGGGTGGATTCCGGTCGCTCCCGCAAGGTGGGGGGAACGGGGCTTGGTCTTGCCATTGTCAAACATTTGGCTGAAAATATGGGGGAAAAGGTGGGTATGGAGGGTGTTGAGCCCCAGGGTTCCCTGTTTTGGGTGAGCCTGTCGTTGGCAAAGAGACGGGGGTAATCTCGCAGCGTGGTTGATGGAAGCCCGCTAAAAAAGGGCATGGCCATTGGCGTGTCTTGCTGTTTGCCCTCTGAATAGGAGAGAATGGCCCATTGAGCATCGGAAGGCGCAATTTTCCGTGGTTGATCTGCGTTTACAGGGTTTTATTGTCTGCTCGTGACTGCCCTGTCCGTGCGGGTCATCGTTCGTGCGGCACTCTGTGAGTAAAAATCCAACCATGGCTACTATCTTGATCATCGAGGATGAGGAAGATCTGTTGACGACCCTGGAATACAACCTGAAACAAGAGGGGTATCGGGTTTATGCCTTTTCCAGTGGTGAAGAGGGGTTGGAGTGGGTCGCGCGGGAGGGGCCGCCGGATTTGGCCCTGTTGGATATCATGTTGCCGGGTATGTCGGGCATCGATGTCTGTCACCGTTTGCGTAACAGCGAACCGACCCGCACCGTGCCGGTGCTGTTTCTCAGTGCCAAAAGCGAGGATATTGATCGGGTGGTGGGCTTTGAGTTGGGGGCGGACGATTATGTGGTCAAGCCTTTCAACGTCCGGGAGCTGATGTTGCGGGTCCGTGCCATCCTGCGTCGCAGCGTGCCACGCCATGCCCAACCACAGGATGACTCCCTGACCCTGTTCGGCACCCTGAAAATGGATCGCAGGAGGCACCAGGTCTGGGTGGCGGAACAGGAAATTTTCCTGACCTCCATGGAGTTCAAACTGCTGGATCTGCTGTTGAGCAACAGAGGGCGGGTGCAGTCCCGGGATGTTTTGTTGACCAAGGTCTGGAACGTTCAAAACACCACCATTCAAACCCGCACGGTGGATGTGCATGTCAAACGCCTGCGGGAAAAGCTGGGCAGCATCGGCGAGGCCATCGAAACCGTGCGCAACATCGGCTATCGGTTTCGGGAGTATCCCGCCGCCGAGTAACCGGGCTGTGATCGGCGATCCACCTTCCCAAAGCGGTATCTCTCCTGGGCATGCATTTTTTTCTGGCCCGCAGCGCGGCAATGGAGTAAAAAGAGCGGCTTCCGGTGATCTCTTTGCTTGTGCCAGGTTTGCTTATGCCCCTCCCTGATCCTCTGCCAACGCCCGCCTCTCCCCAGACGGAGGCATCCGCTCCCCTCACCGACCCCTCGTTGATCCCTCGGGGACGCAAAAAAGGTAAAACAGGTCCCCAGGCCCTGCGGCGTTTGGAACAGCTGTTGCCCATGCTTGAGCTGCCTGTCGCGGCGGACCGGGGGGCGTTGCTTGCCCAGTGGGGTACGGATGCGTCCACGGCCCGGCTTTTTCTGGAGGTGGGGTTTGGCAATGGCCATACACTGGCCACTTTGGCGGCCCGTCACCCCCAGGATCGTTTTATCGGCGTGGAGGTCTTTTTGGGGGGGGTGGCGAGCCTGTTGTTGCGTATCCAGCAGGAGGGATTGGTCAATATTCGGATTGCCACCCAGGGGATCCATGCTATACTGGCGGAGCGGATTCCCCCGGCCAGCCTGGATCGTGTCCTGATCCATTTTCCTGACCCCTGGCCCAAGCGGTCGCATCACAAACGCCGACTGATTCAGACACCCTTCTTGCATCTCCTGGCCAGTCGCATGACCCCCTCTGCGCAGTTGAGTCTGGCAACCGATTGGTCCCACTATGCCCAGTGGATGCTCGCCCTGTTGGAAGGGGATGAGCATTTTGTCAACCTGGGGCAACCAGGCCAGTTTGCGCCGGAGCCGCCGGATTGGGTGGAAACCCGTTTCCAACGCAAGGCCCAGGCCGAGGGGCGTCCGGTTTTTCATTTGTTGTACGGTTTGGCAGATCCGGGGAAATGACCGGTTTTCCCCCGTCTGGCGCGTGGGATTCCGGGCAGAGCAGCGCGGCCTTTTTACCCCTCTGGAACCGAGGAGCATGACATGTCCCGTTCATCCCGCACCTCAGCGACTCTTCCCCCTTCCGCAGCCTTGTTGGGGACCCTCTCCCAGTTGTTGGAAGGAACCCGTTATGAGGAGAGCCTGCGCTCCCTGCTGGCCTGTCGTCCCAATCTCGACGGGGAGGAGCCGGAATCCATTTTTACCGCCATTCTGGAGGCGACACGCAGTCACGGTGACCGGGATGCGTTGACCGGCCTGTTGAATGCGGCGGCCCTGGAGGAGCGGTTGGTCAGTGCATTGGCCTTTGCAGAGCGGCATGGTTCCAAGGTGGTTTTGATGACCATCGGCATTGCAGGATTTCGGGATATGCGCGAGACCCTGGGGCGCAAAAAGGGCGACTGGGTTTTGCAATGGCTGGCCCAACAACTGCGGGGGGTGATTCGCAAGGAAGATTTTTTGGCCAGAGATCAGCATGATCTGATTCTCGGCATGGTGGTCAGCAAAGCGGAACATGTCGCGCATATCGTGGAAAAGCTGAAAACGATTTGCAGCGTCCCGGTGCCGATGCCAGAGGAGCACCTGCTCATCTCCCTGATGATCGGTGCCAGTATTTTTCCAAACGATGGCAACAATATCGATGATCTGTTGGCCAAATCGCAGACGGCCATGCGCCGCAGCCCTGGGGAGTGCCAGTATCAATTTTTTTCCGACGAAATGCAAAAAGGGGCCAAGGATCGCAAACAGATGGTGCAGGAGATACGGGATGGCCTGGAACGGGGGGAGTTTGCCGTTTTCTACCAACCCAAAATCGACCTGTTGACCGGCACCATTTTGGGATTTGAGGCCCTGGTGCGTTGGTCGCACCCCGAAAAGGGAATGATCTCTCCGGGCTTGTTTATTCCGGTGGCCGAGGAGTGCAATTTGATTGTCCCTCTGGGTATGTTTGTGCTGAAAACCGCCTGTGCCCAGTTGAAACAGTGGCATAATCTGGGTTATATGCACCTGCACATGGCGGTCAATATCGCCTCCCAGCAGTTGCGCGATGAGACCATCGTGCAGGTGGTTGAGGAGATATTGGCGACCACGCGGCTTTTTCCCGACCGTTTGGAACTGGAGATCACCGAATCCTCCGCCATGGTCAACGTGGAAAAGACCATTCAGCTGTTGGCGGCTTTGCGACAACGGGGCATTCAGATTGCCGTGGATGATTTCGGCACGGGTTACTCTTCTTTGAGCTATCTGAAACGCTTCCCCATCACCACTCTGAAGGTGGATCAATCCTTTGTCCGGGATCTGCCGGGGGATCTGGACAGTCTGGAGATCGTCAATGCCATCATCGCCATGGGGCGTTCCCTGGGGTTCAAGACGGTGGCCGAAGGGGTGGAAACCCTGGCCCAGGAGACGGTGTTGCGCACGGCAGGCTGCCACGCCGTACAAGGGTTTTTGTACAGTCGACCGATTCCGGCCCAGGATATCACCCCTCTGTTGGGCAAGTCCTACCGATAGTCGTAGTCCTGTGTAGTTTCTGCCGATTTTATATTTTGTTGTGCATTACAATAAATTGGCTGTCATACGCACGGCATTTATGATTCTGATCTCCATGTCGCGTAAGTCCATCGTTTACGATGTAAAGACCGCCACAGGCAGGACAGATGGGCCATCCTGGAAAGTATTGCACGGAGACCAAAAACAGGATCCAATTCATGATCTTGCACCCCTTAAAATAACATAAATCTTATAATAAATTAAAATGTTGTGTTCGTTCTTGCCGGAAGGGCACCACGACTTCTCAGCAAGTCCCAACGCGGTAAACACGGGTGGTATACCTTGGGTGAGCATGGATTGGTACACTTCGGGCGGCTATTGACACCTGGACCCCGCCAGGGGGATAATCCCCCTGTACCCCTGGTATAATTACTGAAAAAGAAGGGTGGGGGGGCGGTTCCCCGCCCCCCCCCAGTCCCGGAAATGGCCGCAACGATGATCCAGGCCTTTTCGAGGGATGGGGTCGGCTGCGCACCCTGAACACAGATATTGCAAACCATGCCAGAATCAAACACACTGCTGATTGTAGAGGACAGTTCCGTCCAGCGGGCTGTGTTACAGAGATTGCTGAAAAAATCCGGGTATACCCTTGTGTTGGCCAAGAATGGTGAGGAGGGGTTGGCCCTCACGCGGGCGTGCGCGCCCTCTCTGGTGATCAGCGATATCACCATGCCCAAAATGGACGGTTACACGATGTGCCGGGAGATCAAACAGGATGCCAAACTGTGCCATATCCCTGTCCTGCTGCTCACCAGCCTGGACGATCCCAGGGAGGTGATCCACGGGCTGGAGGCCGGGGCGGATGGCTACCTGACCAAACCGGTCGATGACCCGTTTTTGTTGGAACAGATCCGTTCTCTTTTGGCACTTTCTGATGCGGACCATGGTCCGGGAAGTCCGAATGGCATGGCGGTCACTTTTGCCGGTGAGACCTATTTGATCCAGGCCGGTCGCCGGCAAACCATGAACCTGCTGCTTTCCACCTATGAAAACGCGGTGCGCAAAAACCGGGAATTGTTGCACAGTCAAGCGATTATCCGGGAAAAAGATGCACTGCTGATCCAGACAACCCAGGCAGCCAGTCGCGCCAAGAGTGATTTTATTGCCAGCTTGAGCCATGAGATTCGCACCCCCATGAATGCCATCATGGGCTTTATTGAGTTGGCCATGCGTTCCGAGCCCAATGACAGCACCAGGAATTATCTGGAGAAGGTGGAAAAAGCCTCCCACGCTTTGATGGGATGTCTCAACGATATATTGGATTTTTCCAAAATCGAGGCTGGCAAGCTTGAATTGTATCCGGTGCCGTTCAATCCCTTCGATCTGTTTGATAATTTGGCAGACATGTTCGGCGATCAGGCGGCAGACAAAGGCCTGGAACTGGTTTTTTCCATTCCTCCCGGCTATTTTCCCGCGTTGGTGGGGGATGCCAAGCGACTGCAACAGGTGTTTACCAACCTGTTGCGCAATGCCATCAAATTTACCGATCAGGGCACGGTGATCGTCACAGCCCACCCCAGCACCATCACGGTTGGACCGGTAAAGGTGCAGTTTTCCGTGAAAGATACCGGTATTGGCATCGATTCAGAACGCATCAATGCGCTGTTCAATCCCTTCGCCCAAGCCGACCCCTCTATTGCCATCCGCTATGGAGGTTCCGGGCTGGGATTGAACATCTGCAAGCAATTGGTGGAAATGATGGGAGGGCATGTTTGGGTGGAGAGCACCCTGGGGCAAGGCAGCACCTTTCATTTCGATGTGCTTCTCAACTGCCCAAACGCGAGCCGTATCAACCTGATTGTGCCGGCATACCTGCGGGAGATGCGTATTCTGGTGGTCGATGACCATGAACTTACACGAGCCATCATGGAAGAGATGCTGCGTGGTTTTGAATTGTTCGTCCAATCCGTTGATTCCGGTGAGTCCGCCCTGGCGGAGCTGTTGCGTGCCAATGCGGTCGGCAGGCCGTTCGATCTGGTGTTCATGGATTGGCGGATGCCGGGTATGGATGGCATTGAAACCACGGTGGCCGTGCGTACCAAACTCGCGTTGGCAACACCGCGTGCCACGCTTCCCAAGATTGTCATGCTGACCGCATTTGGCAAAAACACCATCCAACATTTTGCCAAAAGTGCCGGTGTCGATCTGTTTCTTCATAAACCGGTCTCCCGGGTTCATTTGTTCAACACCATTCTGGAAGTGTTTGGAGCAGGGGTTCCCAAAAAAGATCGTCTGGAACAGGTATTGGCCGAGGAGTCCATGGTCGCCAACAAAATTGGTGGTGCCCGCATTTTGCTGGTCGAGGACAATTCTATCAATCAGCAGGTGGCGCAGGCACTTCTGGAACGGGTCGGTATTGTAGTGGAAATTGCCAACAATGGCCGGGAGGCCCTGTGTCGGTTGAACGAATCCGCTCCCTTCGATCTGGTCTTGATGGATATACAGATGCCGGAGATGGATGGTTATGCGGCGACTACCCAACTGCGTTGCGATGCGCGTTTTACGCAGGTGCCGGTCATTGCCATGACGGCTCACGTCCTGCACAGCGTTCGGGAAAAATGCCTGGCCGTCGGCATGAACGACCATATTACAAAACCTATTCATATCCAACAACTCTATTCAATATTGATCAAATGGCTCAATCCGGATGACCGCAAGCACCGGTTTGGTCAGACCGCCAGGATCAGTTCCGGTTTGTCTGCCGCTCCCGCAGCGCATGCAACGCGCGGTTCGGGTGATGAGGCCGCAAAAGATGTGCAGCAGCCGATGCAAACACTTGCCGACCCCTCCCATGTCGACGCCATGGAACATCCTGTTGAATCGGGTAGTGTTCTGCCTCCTCACCTGGATGGTATCGACCTGGCCGTTGCCATGGAGCGGTTTCGTGGGCAGCAGCCTTTTTTCAGGAGAATGTTGTTGGGATTCATGCGCTATGCGACGACGGTCGACGAGGTCCGTCAGGCCCTGGATCAAGAGGATATGGCCACCGCCCAGGATTTGGTGCATACCATGAAGGGCATGGCGGGCAATCTGGCCGCCACGGACTTGTATCACGCCGCACATGCCGTGGAAGAATCCATGGAATCGGGACACATCCAGGAGGAACCCAACCTGCTGATCGTGTTTGAGGCCGAGCTGAAGCGCGTCATCGAAACCGTCCGCACCCTGAACATCGTGCACTCCCCCGTGCCCACAGAAGCCACAGAGCCGGGTAATGCCTCTGCAACCCCGATCAGCCTGGAAGCTCAATTGCGGGAGCTTGCCCACTGTTTGCGGACACAGGATACCGATGCAGAGCTGGGTGTGGCCGCCCTGAAACAGACTCTTACGCAAAGCCATTGTCGGGAAGCACTGCAACGCATGGAAGCACAACTCTACCGGTTGGATTACCGCGGTGGTGTCCGATGGTTGGTGGAAATTCGGCGACGGCGCGCTCCTGACACAA
>JADGCE010000182.1:0-1497 GCA_015229095.1 Magnetococcales bacterium
GAGGTTGCCATGACCTGGATCTGGATGTTGCCTGTTTTATTGACGGTGACCCTGTCGGTACTCTTCCAACCGCTCTTCAGTCGGAGGGGGCAGCGACCGTTGCCCCAGGGTGTGGAGGGCAATCCGTGGACGGAACTGCATCAACAGCGGGAGCGGTTGTTGCGGCAATTGAAGGAGTGGCAGTTGGAGGAGGGGGGGCAACCAGGGGAGAGGGCCGAGGCGGCCAGCATGGAGCGGGAGCTGGCCGTTGTTCTGGCACGTCTGGATCAGTTGGGGGAGGCACCCCAGGTGAAAGGAGCAGAGGTTTTTCCAGAGGGCTACAACCCGGTGGATGTGGGGTTTGCCACGGCTGTGCTGGTGTTGTTGGCGGCTTTGTCGGGAGGGCTGTACCTGGGGCTGGGCAAGGGGATGACTCCCACCGCCGCATCTGTTGAAAAAGCCAGTGGCATGGCCGCCCATGTTCCCAGTGAAGAGGAGATACGGGCGGCGGTTGCACGATTGGCACAGCGTCTTCAACAGGAGCCGGATAATATTCCGGGTTGGCTGCATCTGGCGCGCAGCCAGGCGACGTTGGGTAATCTGCCGGATGCGGTGCAGGCCTATACCCACGTTCTCTCCCGGCAGCAGGATAATGTGGATGCCGCCGTGGGTTTGGCAGAGTTGCAGATGCAAAGTGGCGTGGAGAGCCAAATCAAGCAGGGGTTGGCCACTCTGGAGAGGGTTCTCGCCAAACAGGGCGATCAACCAGAAGCGCTGTGGTTGATCGGTGCCGTGATGGCCCGGACAGGAGACATGGTGCGGGCGGTGGAACTTTGGAAACGGCTGTTGCCTCTGCTGGCAGAGGGTTCCGAAGCCCGCTCTGTCGTAGAGATGGCGATTCAGGAGGCACAGGGGCAGCGGCTTGGGCAATAGTGGGGTATCCGGTTGGTCGAGTCAGTAATGGGGGAGGCTTTGGGTCTGCATGGAGGGGCTGGCGTGGGGGTGCTTCATGCTGTAGTATGGAGCCTCGGCATTTGTCGATCTTCTGGTTTACTTTGTTCAAAGGGAGCGCACGGTCATGGGGATATTTTCTGGGTGGCATTTGTTCATCGTTCTGCTGATTGTCCTGGTTGTCTTCGGCGCGGGAAAATTGCCCAATGTGATGAGGGATATCGGACGTGGGGTGAAAAGTTTCAAGGAGGCCATGAGTGACAAGGAGCCTGAGCAGACGGAACCCCCCCCTGTTGTGCGCCCTACCATTGAGGGTGAGGTCAAAAAGAATACGTAGGTTTGTATACCTCTGTAATACGGATGCACAATCATGTTGGATATGGGATGGGCTGAACTTTTGGTGATTGCGATCGTCGCCCTGCTGGCTGTTGGTCCGGAAAAGTTGCCTGAAGTGGCGCGGAGCATCGCCCGCTTTCTGCAGCAGGTGCAGCGGCTTGTCAGTGAATTTCGCGGGATGATCAATCTGGAAGAGTTCGACGCGCAAATCCGTCAGAGCAGTCGGAATAG
>JADGCE010000182.1:1597-3673 GCA_015229095.1 Magnetococcales bacterium
GCACAGCCGGATCGCCACCCGTGAGTGTACCCAACATGCCTGGATCCACCGATGACAAAATGCCCTTGCTGGCCCATCTGATTGAGCTGCGTAATCGGCTGCTGATCTCCGTGTTGGCCATTCTGGTGGGTTTTATCGTAAGCTATGTTTTTTCCGAGCAGATTTTTCAATTTTTGGTGCGCCCCTTGCGGAAAATTCTGGGCCCCGATGCCCGGATGATTTATACCGGTCTGCATGAGGCCTTTTTGACCTATATGAAGGTGGCCTTTTTTTCTGGTCTGTTCATGGCGGTGCCGGTTATTTTGACACAATTCTGGCGGTTTGTTGCACCGGGTCTCTACGAGGATGAGCGCAAGGCCTTTTTGCCCTTTTTGGTTTTGACACCCGTTCTCTTTTTCCTGGGGGGGGGACTGGCCTATGAGTTTGTCTTTCCCCTGGCATTTCAGTTTTTTTTGGGATTTGCCACACCGACCATTGAGGCATTGCCCTCCATATCTTCCTACCTGGGGCTGGTCATCACCCTGATTTTTGCCTTTGGTCTGGTTGCCGAGTTGCCCGTGGGGCTGTTGTTGCTCATCAAGGCGGGTATCATCACCACGGCGGGTTTGGTGGAAAAACGCCGTTATAACATTGTTGCCGTCTTCGTCGTGGCCGCCATTTTGACGCCCCCCGATCCCTTCAGCCAGATTTTTTTGGCCTTGCCTATGATGGCAATGTATGAAATATCCATTATCCTGGGGCGCCGCATGGAGCGAAAACGGGACGCCGCCGAGGCCGTTCAGGAAACAGAGTGAGTCCATCCATTCCTATGACCAACACACAACCCCACACAACGGCATTGGAGATCATTCCCCTGGGAGGATTGGGGGAGATTGGCATGAACCTGATGGTTTATGGTTACGGAGGCAAGTTGCTGGTGGTGGATTGCGGTCTCGCATTTCCCAATCCCGATACGCCCGGCATCGATCTGATCATTCCCGATACGCAATTTTTGACAGCCAACCGGGAGCGGATTGTCGGCTTTGTGATGACCCATGGCCATGAAGATCATATTGGCGCCTTGCCCTATATCTGGCCGGATTTGGAGGGGGCCGTCTATGGCACCGCCATGACCCTGGGATTGCTGAAAGGAAAGTTTCGGGAGCACAATCTGCAACACAAGGTGCAGTGGGTGCAGGTCAACTACCGACAGCCGTTCCAGTTGGGACCCTTTTCCATCCGCTTTCTCCAGGTCACCCATTCCATTGTGGACAGCGCGGCTCTGGCCATTACCACCCCCCTGGGCACCATTGTCCACACGGGGGATTTCAAGATAGATCACACCCCCGTGGGGGGACGCCCGACCGATTTGCACACCCTGGCTCACCTGGGAGAACAGGGTGTGCTGGCGTTGCTCTCCGACTCCACCAACATCAACCGACCGGGGGTGACCCGCTCGGAACAGGAGATCAGTGCCGTTTTTGCCAAAGTGTTTCCGGATGCCCGCGGGCTGTTGCTGGTGGCGACCTTCTCTTCCAGCATTGAGCGTATTCAGCAAATCATCCAGGCGGCGGTTGCCGTCGGGCGCAAGGTGGTCCTGAACGGTCGCTCCATGCTGGCCAATGTGGCGGTGGCCCGTGCGTTGGGCTATTTGACCATCCCGGAGGATGCCCTGGTGGAGTTGCGGGAGATGGGACGTTATCCCCGTCAGGGGTTGCTGGTCATCTCCACCGGCAGTCAAGGGGAGCCGAACTCCTCTCTGGCGCGGATCGCGGCGGGAGACCATCGGGAAATTGTGGTGCAGGAGGGGGATATGGTGGTGCTCTCCTCCAAATTTATTCCCGGCAACGAGCGGACCATCTGGACGTTGATCAACCAGTTTGTGGAACGCGGGGTGGAGGTGGTGCATGAAAAAAATCTGCCGGAGATCCATGTCTCCGGTCACGCCCCACGGGAAGATCTGAAATGGATGCTGGCCCTGATCCGCCCCCAATTTTTTATTCCCATCCACGGTGAGATGCGCCATCTCCTGAGCCATCGGCAACTGGCGATACAGATGGGGGTCTTGCCGGAGCGTGCCCTGGTGATCAGCAACGG
>JADGCE010000183.1:0-1721 GCA_015229095.1 Magnetococcales bacterium
TAGAGCGTCCGGGTCAGAGGGTCCAGTAGCGGACCAATGCATCCCAGACCGGCTCCGCCGGGTAAGTAGTGCGCGGGGGTGGCGGGGGGGGCATGCCCGCCACAGGTTCGGCCAGGTTGTCCGGGCGGTCCGGCAGAGGGGGCTCCAGTCGCTGGGCCGGTTGGGGTGTTTCGTCCGGTACGGTCGCCTTCTCCGACACCACAGCCGGCTCCTGGGTCTGGTAAGAGAGCTCCGCATGGTCGATCAACACCCGCACTGCCTCGCTCAAACCGGGGAGGGCGTGGCGATGGCGGAAGGCCTCCAGCAGGCGAAAAGCCTGCCAAGGCAGGGCGCGCTGCTCCGTCTCCAACAGGTGGCGGATGGTCACCTCCATGGAACCCCGGTTGGGACCGAACAGCTCCCGTTTGCGCCGATGCAGCAGACGCTGCGTCTCCTCGGCGATGATAATCTGCACCGCGCCTTTGGCCGCCTCAAACTGGGCGCGGCGGATTTCCGCGAAAATGCGCCGCCGGGTCTCTGGACGCAGATGCTGCTCCATCCAATCGTTCAGCAGGGGCAGCACCCCGGCGTCGGGTTGAAACTCATGGGGAACCCGACGAAAGGTTTCCACCGCCTCCGGGGATAAACGAAACCGCTCGGCGTGGATGGCCCAGTCAATGGTCGCCCACACCAGGTTAAAATTATCCTTTGTAACAATTTCAATGATTTCCTGCGAAGCCGCGATTCTTCCATCGTTCATTGGCGTTCAACCTCCTGAAAGACGATGTATAACACAGTGCAGGCGATGGGTAGAGACATTTTATATTTACAAAAATAATGGCCTTTCAACGATTCGATCCGCCATGCCTACCCTGATACCCCCTCTGGCATCATAAATGCACTTAGCAGGAATGTCACCAAACTTTTACATAAAAATCACCCCCCTGAGCAGTTTTATCTTCTGCTGCCGGTGAAACTCTGCTAACATCCAGAGTGCCGAGGTCTCGCAACCAGAGAGTATGGCACCACGTTTCGTTTTGAATCATGAGGAGAATAACCATGGAAGATCCTTCCAACAAGACCCGTGCAGCGGTTTGGGGCTCGGAAAATACAAGCAATACCATTGATTTTGCCTCCAAAGAGGCAGATGCGCCGTATGGGCAGGCCAGCCTGGAGAGCATGGCGATCGATTATCTGAAACAGGTCTATGCCATGCTGGCCGCCAGTCTGATTGTGGCGGTGGCGGCAGGCTATGTGGGGATGAGCCTGCCCTTTGCCCGGGAACATCCCATCGCCCTGATGCTGCTGATGCTCGGTGCAATCTTTTTGGCCTACAAGGTGCAGAATGCCGCCACCCTCTTTTTGTGCACCGGCATCTCTGGCCTCTCCATCGGGCCAATCGTCGCCGTTTATGTGGGCGCAGGGCTCTCCCACGTGGTGGGACAGGCGGTTTTCATGACCGGCGCCGTCTTTGTCGGCCTGACGCTGTACGCCCTCACCACCCGCCGGGATCTCTCCATGATGGGTGGGATGCTCTTTGCCGGCCTGATCGTCCTGCTGGTGGGCAGCCTGCTGAACCTGTTTTTCCACTCCACGGCGGTCTCTTTCGCCCTCTCGGCGGTGGGCAGTGTCATCTTTGCGGGCTACATTCTCTACGAGACCCAACAACTCCGGGACAACCCCGGCGCCGTTGCCCCCTCGGTGGCAGCGCTCTCCATGTATCTCAACGTGGTCAATCTGTT
>JADGCE010000183.1:1821-3612 GCA_015229095.1 Magnetococcales bacterium
GTGGCGCGGTCGAGGGGGGCGGTGCCCGTTCCGCCGAGGAACAGCCCGCTGAGAGTTGGCCAGTCTCGACCGGGGTGGCCGGCTTTGGCAACCGTCAGGATTCCGGCCAAACCCCTACGGGTTTGCATCGCATTGCCGCCTGCATTGGCGCAGAAGAGCCCTGCGGGATGGTCTTCAAAAGCCGCCAGCCGACCGGCACGCTCATGCTGGCCTGTACCGAGCCGGCGGGCGATTTTATCACCAGCCGCATCCTCTGGCTGGAAGGGTTGGAAGAGGGGGTCAATCGGGGGGAAGGGTGTGACAGCCGGGCGCGCTACATCTACATACACGGCACCCCCTACGCCCACCTGCTGGGCCAGCCGGCTTCGGCGGGCTGCATTCGGATGGACAACCGGCACATTCTGGAGTTGTTCCCCCTGGTGCGCACCGGAACCCTGGTGCTGATCGTACCGCCGACCGTACCGCAACAGGCCTGAACCGCGCCCGCTGTCATTGGCCAGATAATCTCCTCTGGCGGGAGTCCAGAGGGCTCTGCCCGCCGATCATCACAGGCAGCCCTCCGGGAGAGGATGAAGAGATGGGTCGACGCAAAAATAAAACCACACAGCCCATTCTGGAGAAAGGTTCTCGCCGCCTGTTCGGCTATCTGCCCGATGTTGTCGTTACCGTCGATCGACAATACCGGATCGTGTTCATGAACCGGGCCATGGATGGGCGCACACCCAAACGCATGATGGGTCGGGATTCCGCCCTGCTCTTTCCCAGGGGGTTTCGGGCCTGGTATCGTCGGAGCATCAGCCAGCTTTTCCAAAAATTTGAGGTGGACCGTTTCCAGTATTCCACCGATCAGTCGGTCTGGTGGGAGGTGAGTCTGCTGCCCATCCGGCGCGGGCGGCAGGTGGATGAGGCCATGTTGCTATGCAGCAATATCACGGAAAAACGGGTCTATCAGGCCCAGGCCATCCGTCACGCCCGTTTGGCCACCATCGGCGTGTTGGCCGCCAGTATCGCCCACGAAATCAGCAATCCCAATAGCGCCATCCTGTTCAATGCCTCGACAGCCGCCCGCATCTGGAAAGAGATCCAGCCGGTTTTGGAACACTATTTTCAAGAAAATGGCGACTTTTTACTGGGTGGTCTCTCTTTTGCGGAGACACAGAGCACCGTGCCCACCCTCTTTGCCGAAATGCTCCATAACAGTCGGCGCGTCGAGCAGATAGTGGAAAATTTAAAAACCTTGGCCAGACAACATGAGGAGATGCCGGAATCGGCACAGCCTACCTGGCCTGTAGTGCCGATCTCCTCCCAGGTGGATCTGCACAAGACGCTGCAGGCCAGCATCATGATTCTCAACCATAAAATCCACCATCATACCGACTGCTTCGAGTATGTTCCCCACCCGGAATGTCCCACGATACCGGGCAATGCTTCGCAACTGGAGCAAGTGTTTATCAATATCATTCTCAACGCCTTGCAAGCCCTGCCGAGCCGGGAGAGGGGGGTGCGGGTGGAAACGGTATGGCAACCCGGCGGGGAGCATGTGCAAGTGGTGGTGGCAGACCAGGGAGAGGGTATTGCCGCCGCGCATCTGCCCCACCTGACCGAACCCTTTTTTACCACCCGCCAAGCCAGCGGGGGCACCGGCCTGGGTCTTTCCATTTCCAACCTGATCGTGCGTCGACACCAGGGCTCCCTGCATTTCCGATCGGTGCCTGGGGAAGGGAGTGCCGTCACCATCACGTTGCCCCTCCGATCCGTGGCCGGGATAATGGCAGATGGCTCTTGCCTGGA
>JADGCE010000001.1:0-29600 GCA_015229095.1 Magnetococcales bacterium
CAAAACGGCAGGCTGTCACCAATCCGGCCAATACCATCTTTGCCATCAAGCGCCTGATTGGTCGTCGTTTCAACGACCCTGTGACCCGGAAAGAGATGGGAATGATCCCGTACAAAATTGTCTCATCGGACAGCGGTGATGCCTGGGTGGAAGTGGGCGGGCGCAAAATGAGCCCATCCGAAGTGTCCGCCATGATTCTGCAAAAAATGAAGCAGACGGCGGAGGATTACCTGGGGGAAAAAGTCACGGATGCGGTGATTACCGTTCCGGCCTACTTCAACGACGCACAACGGCAAGCGACCAAGGATGCCGGCAAGATAGCAGGTCTGAATGTTCTGCGCATCATCAACGAACCTACGGCTGCCTCCCTGGCGTATGGGTTGGACAAGAAAGGTGGACGCACTATTGCTGTTTACGATTTGGGTGGTGGCACCTTTGATATCTCGATTTTGGAGATCGGCGATGGTGTCTTTGAGGTCAAGTCGACCAACGGTGATACCTTCCTGGGAGGAGAAGATTTTGACAAGGCCATCATGGATTATTTGGCCGACACCTTTCAGAATGAGCATGGCATCGACTTGCGCAAAGATGTCATGGCCCTACAGCGACTGAAAGAGGCCGCAGAGAAGGCCAAAATGGAACTGTCCAGCAGCATGCAAACAGAGATAAACTTGCCATTCATCACGGCAGATGCCAGTGGGCCGAAACATCTTACCACTACCCTGACCCGTGCCCGCATGGAAGGGTTGGTGGACGGGCTCATTCAGCGCACCCTGGAACCGTGTCGTATTGCCCTGCGGGATGCAGGGATGACTACCCATCAGATCGACGAGATCGTTCTGGTGGGAGGCATGACTCGGATGCCCAAGGTGCAGGCACTGGTGAAAGAATTTTTCGGCAAGGAACCGCATAAGGGGGTCAATCCCGATGAAGTGGTGGCTATTGGTGCCGCCATTCAAGGGGGAGTCCTTAAAGGGGAGGTCAAAGATGTGCTGTTGCTGGATGTGACCCCTCTCTCATTGGGCGTGGAAACCATGGGTGAGGTGTTTACCCGGTTGATCGACAAAAACACAACGATTCCTACGAAAAAATCGCAGATTTTCTCCACTGCAGTGGACAATCAGCCAGCGGTCACCATCCGGGTAGCCCAGGGCGAACGGGAAATGTTTGCGGATAACAAACTGCTGGGGCAATTCAATCTGGATGGTATTCCTCCTGCCCCTCGTGGTGTTCCACAGATTGAGGTCAGCTTTGATATTGACGCCAACGGCATTGTCCAGGTATCGGCCAGGGATGTTGGCAGCGGCAAGGTGCAATCCATTACCATCCAGGCATCGGGCGGTCTGTCGCAGGAGGAGGTGGCAAAAATGGTCCGGGAAGCCGAGACCCATTCGGTCGAAGACGCCAAAAAACGCAAGAGAATTGATGCGCGCAACCGCGCGGACGCCCTTGTCTATACGACAGAAAAGTCGCTCAAGGAGAATGACAGCAAGTTGGATCCGACCACCAGGCACTCCATCCAACGTGCTATCGATGAGTTGCGGAGTGCCATGCACAAAGAGGATGTGGAGCTCATTGAGGCAAAAATTCAGACCTTGACGGAAGCCTCCATGAAAATTGGCGATGCAGTCTATGAGAGCATGAACACCTCCAGAACAGCTGCTGGCCGCACAGATCATATGGGTAAAACATGTCACGCACGGTCATGTGGTTCCCCCATAAACAGCAATGACGACACGATTGATGCCGAATATGAGGATGTCACGAAAACGAGGCATGGTTCAAAGGCAGCATAAACAGAACAGTGGAAAACAATCGCTCTTCCTCCCGCAACAGCGGGGGGAAGAGTTGAATTTTTACAAAAGATATCTAATATTTTTAATCACCAAGACTCACCTTAAATCGACATATAACATTTGATCATGCGAGGTGGTATCATGATGTCACAAGAACAAGAATCATCTACAATATTTCCATATACATCAGAAGTATTAATTAAAAACAGGGATCTATTTCTGATGACGTGGTTTCAGAATATAATCTCTGCACATGGCAACAGAACATTGAATTTGATGAAAGAAAGTGAGTTGATGGATCAAGTTTCTGAATTTTTAGACTTGTTCCTTCCTGCCTTTGCAAACACAAGGTGCGCAGATAACATTAATAATGAATTGGATAGTACTGCCAATTTTCTCAGAGAAATAAGCGCATACCGCGCGAAATTGGGATTTACACCGAATGAAACAGCCATGTTTGTGTTGTCTCTCAAAGACGCTGTTTTGCCAATCCTGCAGGATGCATTTGCACAGGATCGTGCGTTGTTAGCCAGAGAAATTATCAATCTCAACAAGGTAATTGACAGACTGGGACTGGTTACCCTGGAGTCATTTGTCGAGACTCGTGAAAAGATGATCAGCGACCAGAACCGCAGCATGCTTGAATTGGCAGAGTCAGCCAATCGCAGCAAAAGTTATTTTTTAGCCTCTATGAGCCATGAGATCCGCACACCCATTCACGTCATTACAGGTTTGGGTTCATTGCTGGCAGAGTCTGAATTGTCTAACCAACAAAGGGAATATGTTGAAATTATCAATCGGGCCGGAAACGGCCTTCTTGCATTGGTCAATGACATTCTCGATCTTTCCAAAATTGAGGCTGGTCAGTTTGAATTGGAAAACGCTCCATTCAACGTTCGTGACCTGCTTAACGGGTCCATCAGTATTCTATCTTTGCCAGCCAGAGACAAAGGCCTCCAAATTGTCTGCCTTGTTGATGATGATGTCCCTGATGAAATGATTGGAGATGCTGATCGATTGCGTCAAATCTTTCTCAACCTGATCAATAATGCCATCAAGTTTACAAAAACTGGAAATATAACTATTCATGTCACCTATCGTGATAACAACCTGCACGCAGCCGTCGTTGATACCGGAAAAGGTATTCCAAAAAATAAGCAAGAGATTATCTTTTCTCCGTACATGCAGAGTGATTCATTCGTCCGTCGTCAACATGGTGGAACCGGTCTAGGATTGACGATTTGCCGTCAGTTGGTGGAAAAAATGGGCGGCAAAATTTGGGTGGACAGCACGATAGGGCAAGGCAGCTCTTTCCAGTTCAGCTTGCCATTAAAGGCTGTGTCTGCCCAGGAATCATTGGAGTACCAGGAGAGTTGTTCGATTGATGCGAAGGCCAACAGTCATCCAAAAGAACCTCCTCATGAACAATGCATTCATATTCTCATGGCTGAAGATGCGCCGGAAAACTGTGTACTATTCAAGGCGTTCACAAAAAAAATGCCCTGGACTGTCGACATAGCCAAAGATGGTTCGGAGGCCTTTCTGAAATACACAACTCACAGATACGACTTGGTGTTGATGGATATAGAAATGCCCGTCATGGATGGTTACACGGCAACACGAGCCATTCGGCATTGGGAGCAAGAACAGGGCCGACCCAGAACACCAATTCTGGCGTTGACAGCCCACGCCATGCGTGATCATCGGGAGCACAGTCTGGAGGTTGGTTGTGACGGTATGTTGAGCAAACCCATCAGCAAGGATCGCTTGATACAGTCCATTCAAGAGATCCTGACGGCATAAGGCGTTTTGCATCGACGACCCTGTGGGAAGAAATTGTGCATGTGCACCTGATCCGCCGCGCCAATCGCTCTCTGTGCAAGCGCGCTTTCATAACGGGCACTGCCTCTGGACCCCCCTGGGGAGATCATCTCCCCAGGGGATCGTTGTTCGAGTGCGGTCGCCCTGGACCAGGAATGCCATCGAAAGCGCGGCGTGGCTGCCCTATTTTTTCAGTATTTTTGGCACAATCGGAGCACGCAGGCGGAATGTTTCCGGCATGCGGGAGCCCAGCAGAGGCTGCAGGTAGAGTTGAAAAGCGTCGGTAACGTCGGTGCCGGAAGAGCTGATAAACTCGCTGGGCATAACTTTTGTCTTTCCTGCCACCGCGACCAAGGGGTCCAGCCGATATTCCACCGAATAATTGCCCACTCGATGGATGGTCACCGAACCGCTGTTGCCGTGCCAAAGGGCAAACTGACAGGCCTTTTCACCCACCTCACGGGCCTCCCGTTGGTCCACATCGGAGACCACCCCCAGGAATGAGCGTTGCACGTAGCCGAAGGTATCCCCACGCACCCGTTTGATCCCCAGTTGTTGCTTGATACGGTCGGTCAAGAGATCGGCCAGGGCCCCGGTGCCGGACAACTGAATGTTGCCATGGGCATCCCGCTCCGGTTGGCCGGCTTGTTGTTGGGCCATGGAGGTCAAAATGGGGAGACCGGCCGCATCATGGATCCCTTCGGAGACGGCAATCACACAGCGACCATGCCGATCATAGACCCGTTTGACATCCGCCAAAAACTGCCCAAGCTCAAAAACACGTTCCGGCAAATAGATCAGGTGCGGTCCATCATCCCGGCATTTGCGCCCCAGGGCAGAGGCTGCGGTGAGAAAGCCGGCATGACGCCCCATCACCACACCGACATAGATACCCGGCAAGGCCCGATTGTCCAGATTCAGACCGGCAAAGGCATTGATGACAAAACGGGCCGCCGAGGGATAACCCGGTGTATGGTCATTGACCATCAAATCGTTATCGATGGTCTTTGGAATATGGATCGTGATCAACTTGTACTGCTGCTTTTGCGCGAACTCCTGCACGATGCGCAAGGTATCTGAACTGTCGTTACCGCCAATATAAAAAAAGCAGCGGATGTTATGAGCAATCAAAACCTTAAGAATTTCTGCACAATACGCCTCATCCGGCTTTTCCCGGGTCGATCCCAAGGCCGAACCCGGCGTGGCTGCCACCCGTTCCAGATTGTGCGTGGTCTCCTGGGTCAGATCCAGAAAATCCTCGTTGACAATGCCCTTGACCCCATGCAGGGCACCATAGACCCGCTCCACCAGGGCAAATTTTCTGGCCTCCAATACAGCCCCCACCAGAGATTGATTGATGACAGCCGTCGGACCTCCACCTTGGGCGACCAACACCTTTCCTGCTTTCATAGCGCCACTCTCCTACCCATCATCGATTCATGAATATCGCCCGGAACGCCTGGCAGAGGGTTCTCTCCCCCCGGATCACGCCATGCGCAACACCCTCTTCAGTCGCTCTTCAGGATGCTGCTGCAACACCCGCATACGCAGCAGGCTGGATGCAAACCGATAGTGATCCCCGGTTTTAAGCAAAATACAAGCCAATTGCAGACGATCCAAAGCGCGCTGGAGCTGCACATCCGGGGGGCCAACCTCCGCCTTTTTCCCACGCATCGAGAAAAACACTGGATATTTTTTTTGCAACAGCACCATCAAATCGGCGTGGCTGAAACCATCCATCCCCACACTGCTGTAGACCAACAACCGATCCTGCCGCCGTTCCTCCTCCCCGTCCGACAACAACGTGGGCCAACGATCCAGATATTCCCCCACGCCCTGGCTGATCATGGCAGCATCCACATGGTGCTGCGCAATTGTTTTGTCCGGAACAGCCAACTGCTCCAGTATCCCGTGACACAAAACAGCCGTCCAATCCGGTCGACCACCGCTGGCCTGAATCAACTCCATGCACACATTCGCCTCCCACTCCCGTCGGATCCAGGCCATGGGGTTGCGCACCATGTGCCAACTGGCCTCCGTTTCCAGCGGTCCCAGACGATGCACCTCCACCCAATCCCACAAAGGGGATGACGGAATGCCGTGCAATAGACGCTGTATGCCCCAGGAACCGGTCAGAATGGTGTGACAGCACCCCTGTGTACTGAGGTGAGCCAACCGCTCCAGCGTGGCAAATCCACGGGTTGCATCCGTCGCAACGAAGGCATCCGCATCATCAATCAGCAATACCGGCTTTTTACGCTCTGGAAAACGGGCCAGTTCCTCCAGCAACTCCTCCAGGGAATCCGAGGCCAGAGAGAGAAAGCGGGCCAAAGGGATCGCAATATCCCCCTGCTCGGGGGAGAAGAGAGCGACCCGGATGACCGGATGATGCTGATATTTGCGTGCCAAAGCCCGCAACAGGCTGCTTTTGCCCATGCCTTGACCACCCACCAGCAGATGGTTGCGCCGTCCCTCTTGCACCAGTCGCCCCAACAATTCCTGGCGGCCAAAAAACAGCGGCGCCTTGTCGACGGGCCCTGTGTTACGATAAGGGGAGAGTGCGACCGGATCCAGGTAATCGGCCAACAGATGCAGCAACGCTTGTCTGGGCTGCACCGCCAGCAACAACCGGGTCATTTCACCCGCATCCAGCATCACCCACAGGCCATCCAACCCGTGCAACAAGGGTTGCAGCAGCTCTCTCTGCGCGCTGTCAGCACCCACCAGCATCAGCAGAGAGCGGGGGATATCCGCCCCATCCACCACCGCCTCCCCCATGGGATGCATCGCCGAGTTCAACCAGACCGGAATTTTTTCCACCCGCTGTCCCGGCTGCAAACGACAGTAATACAAGACCGCCAGCGGCACCGGCCACTCTTCCTGCATGTCGATACGCGCCATATGCCTGTTGTTGGGCACCGTCCAATCCACTCGTCCCCCCACCCGACGGGCAAAATGCTGAGGAGAGGGGGGGGAGATGTTACCCCATGGCCCCCGCAGCAGAGTCAGCAGTACCGACCACCGTCCCCGCAGGGGAGGCAACGCGACACGTTGCCAAGCGACCGCCAACAGGGCGACACAGATAACCAGAATCGTCCCCCACTCATGCCAGGGCAATCCATGGGCAACAGGAGGGGGCGGAGAGTCGGTACGGGTGGGTGCTCTCTCCGCAGATTCCAGATGGCCATCGTCCGGCTGGTGGCACTGGCGTTTGCCCAGCATGGGGCAGGCGATCCACCCCCCGTCCGGATAGCCCAAAAAACTCCACAAAGGCGTCGCAAAGCCCTGTTGCCAGATCAATATCCGTCCATCCCCGCCGGAGGAGAGCCAATCCTGATTGTGCAGAAAGGAGACAGAAAACGCCGCTGCCTGATGCCCGGCCCACTGCTCCTGGATCACCCCGTCGAAAATTTTCCAGAGACGCAAGACCCCCTCATCGGAAGCGGAAGCCAATAGAGTGGAATCGGCATTGAAGGCCAGGGAGCGAACCCAGGAGGCATGTTTTTTGGACAGAGGTTGGGCCTGCCCGGTATGGGCGTTCCAGATATGGATGGTCCGGTACTCCCCGGCGGCGATCCATTGACCATCCGGACTGTAGGCGACCGCATGGACGCTGTTGCGGTTCCCTTTGAATGCCCGGGCTGTGGGAACGGCTTCCTGCATATTCCAGCGGTTGACCGATCCATCCTGTGCCCCGGAGATCAGGCTGGCTCCATCGGGACTGAAGGCCAGCCCCAATACCGCTGCACCATGGGCCTGCCAGTGTTTCAGGGATCGCCCGCCTGCCATATCCCACAGTTGGATGCTGTGGTCGGCGGCCCCACTGGCCAACACCGTACCATCCGGGCTGAACGCGATGCCATAAATCGTGCCCCCGGCACCCGGCAAGGGGGGCAATGGGCTCTGGCTGGCCCGATCCAACAGGTGGACAACACCCGCATCCCCCGCCGCCGCCAGCACACGACCGTCGGGACTGAACGCCAGCGTGCGGATCCAGGAATCACTGGCCTGCCAGCTCTGCTGCAACCGACCCTGCTGGCGATCCCAGAGGTGTACCACGCGATGCCCGCCCGTGGCCATATGGCGACCATCCGGGGCAACCGCCGTGGCCAGCACAGGAAAATCGGGCTGGGCCAGGGTGTTATGTATCATCCGCGCTGCGGCATCCAGGGGGGGACGGGAGGGAAGCGGCTCCTCCCGCACCGGAAAAGCCTCCTGAGCCGATACAAGTCCGGACAATCCGCCTATCCATACACACAAAACCAGCAACAATTCTCGCACTGGCTTACTCACTAAAAAAAACTTTTGTTATCAAGGCATGGCCACGATCCTGGCAATAGGAGGCCCACACATCATCCAGCAAACGGTGCGCCTCCGCCCGCTGCATCCCCAGCGCAGCGACCGCCAGGTCATAAAACAAAACCAGCATCTGTCCCGCATCGGGGTCCGCCAACTCCTGGACAATGCGCTGGCATAAGCCCAAAAAACGCAGACTGGCCAACTCATTGCCCCTGGCTTTGGCCAGACGTCCCAGTTGAAAAAATGTTGCCGCCTCGCCTTTCAGATTGCCTCTGGCCCGTTTGATCGCCAGAGAGTGCAAAAAACCACTCAAGGCCTGCTCAAAGGCCTCCTCTCCCAGATCCATGATCGCCAGACGGTGGTACAGCTGTGCCTCCAGATCGGCATTGCCCGCTGTGCCCAAAAGCTGGAGGGCCTCCTGAAAATGGCGACGCGCTGCGACCACATTGCCAACCCGCCACAACAATTCGCCGGTCCAGGGCAACAGGTTGACAATGCCAGAGGGATCATTCAAACGACGGCACAAAGTCAGAGCCGCTTCCAAATGGGTGCGCGCCATCTCCATGTCGGCATTCTGCAGACCCAAAAACCCCAAGTGGGCATGACAGACGGCCTGCCCGGAACAATCCTCCACCCGCTGGTTGATGGCCAAGGCACGGAGCAGCTTGGCCTGGGCCTCCTCCCACTGCTGCTCCGCCAGCAACGAGGCCAACTCAAACAGGGCCAGCGCACTCTCCCTGGGAAACAGCGCCTCGCCAAAAGATAACACCCGCTCCAACAAACCCCGTGCCTCTTCCGGTTCGTTACGCCGCAACAGGACGATGGCAACCAGATAGAGGGGGCGCGGATGTTCCCGAATGGCCAACAAGCTCCGGTTGAGTCGCTCCTGTTCCCACAGAAAGCCCCGGCGGGAAAAATATTCACTGAGGGGTGCCGTACACTGCAACAGTCGGCCAAACAGCTCATGCCGACGACCCGCTCCCGCTTGCAGATAGTGACCCACGGCCTCCAAAGAGAGCTCCAGCCAACCCAGCCCCAGTGCCCCATGCCGCTGTTTGTCGGCCTGCTCCTGCAGATATTCTCCGGCCAAAACGTGTTGATTACCCCGCCAATCCGGCTGTTTTCCCCTCTCCAGCCCGTTGCGCAACAGAGGGTGGAGGCACCACAAAGGCTCCGCAGCAGGGGGTGTAAACGACCAGGCCAGCCCCACGTCGACCAGATGCCGCAACAGGGTCTCCTGCCGGGCACCGCTGTTGTGGGTCACAGCACAATAGGCGGCCACGGGCATGGGATGGTGGAAGATGCCCATCGCCGTCACCTGCGCCATGGTGGGCGCGTCCAAGGCCTGTATCGCCGCTGCGGGGTCTGCCAGTAAAGCGGCGTCCGGGTTGGCAAGCAATAACTCCTGACGATAACAGGGATGGGCGACCACAGAGACCTCCGGCTGCTGGCGACTGCCGCCCAACACCCGCGACCCCCCTGCCGCATGCCGCAGCAGTTGACCCCAGAAAAAACCCATGGCCGGTTCCAAAAAATGGCCCGTATCAGGATTCAGACTGTGTTCCAACCCATCCAGTACCAGGACAACGGCCAGTTTGCTCTGCATGACCGCCAACACGACCCCAAGCCGCTCCTCCACGCCAATCAGGGGATTGACCAGCTTTTCCGCCTCATCGGGCAAATGATGCTGCGCAAAGAGCGCGGCAAAAGCGGCCAACAGCCGACCAGAACTCAGCGGTTGAAAGGGGGTGGCCGCCAGAGCAACCATCTCCCGACCTTGCTGCCGCAACAGCTGGGCCAACCCTGTCATCCATTGGGTTTTGCCACTGCCCGCCGCACCGCGCAACAACAAAACCTGCACCATACCACTCTGCAAATCGGGCAACAAACGCTGGATCGCTCCCTGAACCGAGTCACGGGGTGGCATACACCCACCCGTCAAACCAGCCACGGGTTGCAGAGAAACATCGGTGAAGATGGATGGCATAAAGGCTTCCGTCGAACAGATGGTAAAGAGGAGTGTACGACTGCAGTGACCATACAGCACGGGCAACAGCCAAGCCGGATAGCCCATCTGCTCACAGTCGGGACGAATGGCACATCGCGCCCTGCCTGCGGCCTGGTCAACCGTCGTACCACCCCGCAAATTATGCAGGAAAAGATGAAAAAAGACACCAGAAAAAGGATCCGTCAACAGGGTGGGAGAGGCCAGGGCCAACGCGACTCCGCCCAAAAGCAGGCCTTGACACACCGCCGCCGCCGCCGCAACCGGCGGGGGATGCTGCCGCTCCCGTCCGATCACGACGACCATGACCACCCCGCTGTCAACAAAAAGGGTCGTGGCCATCTCGGTGGCAGAGCAGGGGTCTCCCGACCCATCCTCCTCCTCGAAAACAAAAAAACCCTGCGTGCCACTGATCAGGGTGGGGCCACTCAGCACCACCCCGTGGGGGCGCTGCTCCTGCACCGCCTGACGCAACGCGGCACGGGTGGGGGATGCGAGAAAGGTCACGCAACGCTCCGCATCGGCATGCAACGACAGAAGTTTCGCACGCTCCGCCTCCCTGCTCCCCATGGCATGCTGCACCGGGCGCGACGACACCCACAGGATGCGCAGGGGAGCGGGTTGCAACCGCTCTTGCGCTCTCTCTGCCGGATGCCTCACGGCCAGGGGCGAGCGCCGCAGGATAAACCGCGCATCCACACCCAACAGCGTACCATCGGGCCACTGCAGCAGTTCCCAGGGCAGATTCAACAGATCGGGAACATCGGCCAGCAGCGTCAGGCAAACCGGCTGCGCCGACGACACAAGCGGAGCCAGCGCCTCCCAAAAGGGAGCCAGCCAGAGATGGAACAATTCCACACCCACACTGTGCAGCAGCAGCGACGGCTCAGCCCCGGCACGACCCACAACGGGAGAGTGTTCCTCACCGACCTTCAACAGTTGCCGCACCCCATCCACCAGGAGATGCAGGGCGCGATAGCTCGACACCGCAACCCGGTGACCGGGCAAGGAAACACCATCCCGGGTCAGGGTGACCAAAAACCCCGACGCCTGACCACGCACAATGGTCAGATCCAGACGAACAACCGCCGTTTCCGGTCGCGGCATCATGCGGGCACAATCACCCAAAGAAAAATGCGGTCATGAGTGCTCAAAGAGTTCCCCAAAAACCCCATCCAGCAATGCCATGGCATAGAGATCGGTATCCTTGCTGATCCGAATCCCAATGCCCCGCTGGTAGGTGTGCATCACCTCAAAGGAAAACGCATGGGGACGACCATGCACAGGCAGTTCCAGCAAACCGGTCGCGCCCTTTTCTGGCACCCGCTGTCGGCCCGTTTTCAATAACATGCCATCCAGACTGAAATCCCCCAGGGTTGTACGCAAGCGACTGCCATCCGCCATCTGCACAACCAGAACAGTCGCCTTGTTGCTGACACGCCGCAGGGAGACACGGGTCTCCTGGCTTGCCGCATCTCCGACGGGGTTGACGCCAGCAGCCGATCCGCCTGCGCCCGGTTCCAGCCCCGTTTCCATCAACTCTCCCTCCCAGATCTCCCCGTCCAGAAGGGTCTGAAACAGGCTTTGCGCCCTGGGCGGTACAAACGTGAAAACAAGTTCGATGGTCTCGTCCTCTCCCCTCCCCACCACCTTGGCGAACAACCCCGGAATCGTCTCATGACGACGCCGTACAGCCAGCTTCAAGTTGGTGAACGGCGACACAGGCACGGCCGTCTTCAGCCGAGCCCCCCCGGCCGCAAGGCTGCAAAATGCCCCATCGTGCTCCATGGCACCGCCATGCTTGCCGGTCAGGATGGCAAATTGCACATCCAACTGGCCGGCCAAGTCCCGATACTCCGTCACCGCCGCCTCCCCCAGGGAGACCGGATAGGCACCCCCAACCCCGCCAACCTGGTAGAGAGTCAACGGGTTTTCAATCCCTTTCGGCATGACCTCCATGCTGTTGTCGATCCGCAAAGGGGCGCCGCAGGCCTGTCGGGTCTGTTCAGAAACCAACACCTGCCCACCCACCGAATAGGATTCAATCCGGGCCGCCAGATTGACCGCTCTGCCCATGACCGTATACTGACTCCGCTTTTGCGAACCAATATTACCCGCCACCACCGTCCCGGTATGGATGCCGATCCCCATACTGAGATCCGGGTAGCCCTGCTCCTGATTGCGTGCATTGATCCCAGGCATCGCCTGCTGCATCTCCAAGGCACAGGCCACCGCCCGATGCGCATCATCCTCACGGGCGATGGGTGCGCCAAACAGGATCATGATACCATCCCCCATAAAATTACTGATCGTACCTTTATATTTGAAAATAATTTCTGTCATTACCTCTAAATATTGATTGATGATCGCCACCACGGTCTCAGGCGGCAATGTTTCACTGATGGCCGTAAAGCCGCGCAGGTCGGACATCAGCACGGTCACCCGTTTTTTTTCGCCACCCATCTGCAACCCTTCCGGGGTGGCAAGAATGCTCTCCACCACTTCATCGGACATATAACGACTGAATATGCTCCGAATGAATTGATTGCGCCTCTCCAGCTGCAACTGGCTCTCTCGGAGCGATTTATTGACTGTATCCAACCGTAATTGGGTTCTGTCACTGAGACGAATCAGACGCATCGTTTGCTGAAAAAGCTTTTTATAATTGGTAAAAACCTGCAAAAAGGCATCGTAAAAAAGATCCAGACTCTCCCCGGCCAAAAATTTTCCATCGGGACCACGGCCGGCCGTCGCGGAATCCGGCCCGTACTCCTCCAGAAAACGAGTGCCAAAATCAAGCAACGCCTCCTCTTTCTGATAAATAGACAACTCGTTCATGTTCTCTGCGCCATCCTGTCAAAAACCATTATCAACTATTTACTTCGATCATATGGAAATCCACCTCACACATATCCCCCTGAAATTCCAGACCATGTTCCTTGGCCATCTCATTATCCTTATGATAACACCAATGTACGACAATTTTCTTTCCGGTCCGGCTGGCAGTCTCCTCCAGCCATTCAAACAAATTCAACAAAACCTTGAAAGAGCTGCTATTGAAATAAATCAACACAATCGTCAATGACAGTCCATTAAAATCAGGCTCCTGCGCATATTCCTTCAACCAGGCAAACACCGGAGCATAAAACTTTGCCGTATGTTCGACAAAAGATTGCCCTTCGATGCGGAAACGGTTTTCTCGCGGAGAAAACAAGATCCCAGGAGAAGAGTTTGTAGCCGCTATCAGCAAATCGTCCACGGCAACATCTCCCTACACAGGATCAACAAGCAGAGGAGCCATCCCATTGCTGGGGCATTTAAAGCCGACGACCGTGATATCATCCACCTGTTGCCTCTCCCCCTGATAGGCCTGCAAGACGCTGAGAAGAGTCTCCCGCTGTACTGCCATGGGCTGTTGGACCACGCCCGACAACAGGTCACGCAAACGACTGGAACCGAAGGGAAACCCCTGCGGACCGCCCAGCTGACTGCTGATGCCATCGGTCGCCAACCAGTACACGTCCTCCTCTTCCATCTCCAGGATATGATTGGTAAACGCAAAATGCACATCCGAAGATTTATACCCCAAACTCTGCCGATCACCCGGAATCGTCCGAAACGCCTGCTGATGGACATACAGCAGAGGCAACCGCGCCCCGGCAAAGACCAACCGACGCGCCGAAGAGTCCAGAGAACAAACGGCCATATCCAACCCATCATCCGAACCGGCCTCCGGGGTATCCTGGCGAAGGGCCGTTTTGACAAACCGGCTCGTGGCCGCCAAAAGAGCCGCTGGATCCCGCCGATCCATCCCCGGAACAAGACTCCGCAAACCGGAGGCGACCAGCATGGTCATCAGGGCACCGGGAACGCCATGGCCGGTACAGTCGGCCACCACCAGGAGCCAGGGCGTCTCGGTCAAATCAGCAAACAGCAGATCCCCACCCACCCAATCCTTTGGCATCCAGATCACAAAACTCTCTGGCAATCGATCACAAAACAGCGCACGATCCGGCAGAAGAGAAGACTGTATATTCTTGGCGTACAGAATGCTGTCCGTAATCTGCGCATGGGCAGCGGTTGCCTCTTGCCTGGCCTGCTCTGCCGCATCCCGTTCCAGGGATAATGCCCTGTTTTTCTCATCCAGGAGGCGCATTTGCTGCTCACGAAACCGCCTGAACAGATAAAAAAGCAGGCTGCCCGCGCCCCAAACCAGCAGATGCATCACCCACAAATGCACCCGGGCACGACCGGCAGAGGCCAAGTAGGGCTGGGCCGGTATGGTCACGCTGATGCCACCCCGCACATCCCCCAACCGGTAGCCTCGGCTATGGCACGTCAGGCAGCTCTCCTGAATCGGCAACACCCCCATGTACCTGTAGTGCCCTGCGTCCGCAATAAACTCAAAAAATTCTCGATACCGCCCGGTAGCGAACCCCTGCAACACCTGGGTTTCCCAGGCATCGGCCGCATTTTCTGGCCGGACAGGCCGCAAGCTGGTGATGTGATACTGCACACCACTCTGCTCTTTGGCAAGCTCCGCAATCTGCCGGGTCATGAAAGCCGGGTTGATCTTGGTCAAGCGCAGCCCGCCGGTGGTCACCACATCCCGATCCTCCCCCTTCAGGTAAGGATTGGGTTGGGTTGTTTCCGTAATCGGCACATAAACCCCCCCGTGTCGGGCGTTCCACAATCGAGTGGTCTGGATCTCCTCAAAAAACGCCCGACCAACGCTCATGGCAACGCCGGTCATGTTATCATCAACGACCTGCAAATTCCACCCAAGAGAAGCGGCAATCAGCGCGCCCCACAAAACGACCGTCACGACCTTGCCGCCACCGATAAAAAAGAGCCGTCTTCTCATGAATGGCACGGCCTCCCACGTGAGTCGGGACAAACGGGCAGGGGGGAGCAGGGGGAAGCATTCCCCCTGGCTAAGTAGAAGAGCGATGGCACAAATGTCTGGCCCGGTCGGCAACCTCCTGGCGGATCTCAGCCTCCCCCTCAATGCGACGGTTGTGCATCAACACCCGACCAGCCACCACGGCAGTATTCACCACGGCACCGCTGGCGGCATAGACCATGTTGGAAAAAAAATGGTGGTTGGGCGTCGTCTCCACCCCATCCTGAGCAAGCAGTAAAAAATCGGCTTTTTCCCCGACCGCCAGACGACCGCTTTGACCAAACAGGGGTGCCCTGGCACCCGTGGCAATCGCCCACGCTTCATCGGCGGGTAATACGGTGGGATCCTGCTCGGCCTGTTTTTGCAACAATGCCATGATTTTCATATTCTGGAACATATCCAGACTGTTGTTGGAGGCGGCGCCATCGGTGCCCAACGCCATGGGAATCTGCCGGGCCGCCGCCTTGCGGTAGGGAAACACCCCACCCACCGCCAATTTCATATTGGAGACCGGATTGGTCACCAGCGTCGCCCCCCGCTGGGCGATCCGATCCAACTCGGCCTCCTCCAGATGCACCCCATGCGCCAGCAACACCCGATCATGCAGCAGCCCCAGTTGGTCCAGGTAAAATGTCGGCAGCATCCCGTGCTGCTGCAGGCACTGCTCCACCTCATGGCGGGTCTCCGAAAGATGAATGTGTACCACCACATCATGCCGGTCCGCAAAGGCCCTGACCCAGGACAACGAGGCCGCACTGACCGTATAGATGGCATGGGGCGTCAAGGTAAAACGGATGCGGTCAGAATAGGCCTTGGCCTCCTCGTGGAGCTTTTCGGCCATATATTGACAGGATTTGGCCTGTTGTTCCCCCTCCACATCGATCATGACCGCCCCCAAACCCGCCCGCAAACCGCTCTGCTCCACCGCGCGGGCCGTGCCATGAAAATGCCAATACATATCCTCAAAGCAGAGCGTTCCGGAGCGGATCATCTCCAGGCAGGCCAGACGACTGCCCCAGTAAACATCCTCCTCGCTCAAACGAGCCTCGGCTGGCCAAATGCGGGTTTGCAGCCATTCCATGAGGGGCATGTCATCACCGAATCCCCGAAACAGAGTCATGGCAGCATGGCTGTGACCATTGACAAAACCCGGCACCATGGCCATCCCCGCTGCATCCAGTCGCTCCGCCCCGGGGGGCGGGGTGAGCGCTTCCGCCAACGCCACGATCCGACCCTCTGCTATCTGTACATCCCTCTTCCCTTGCCCCGGCAACCAGGCGTTGTGGATCATCAGCGTCATGAGAGCAACTCCTTGATCAAAACTTGAATGGCGTGCTGCAACACCGCCTCATTGGCATGCACCTGCACCTTGAATGACTCATAGGAGAGTTTTTCTGCACAGATACCGTTGGCAAAGTTGTCCACCATGCACAACGCCGCATAGGGCAGCCCCAACTCTCCGGCCAGAATGCACTCCGAGGCTACCGTCATGCCCACCAGATGCACATGGGGAGCCAGCAGACGAATCTCCGCCGGTGTTTCAAAACGGGGTCCGATGGTTTGCCAGTAGATGCCCTGGGTATGGGGCAACGGCAACGCCGTGCGTTGCCACGCCTCCAGCACAGCGGCGCGCCACTGTGGATCAAACTCCGGAGCCCGATGGCCCCGCTGATCCTCAAAAAAAGAGAGATTCACATGGGGCGCGTAAAAATCATCCGGCAGCACCAGCGTACCAGGGGGCAGGTCAAGCCGCAGACTGCCCACCGAACCGATGGCCAGCACCCGCTCTGCCCCCGCCTGCTGCAGGGCCAGGAGGTTGGCATGATGGTTGATGCGGTGTGGCGGGGTGTATGCCGTCAACCCATGCCGCTGCAAAAACAGCACGCCCTCCTGTTCCAGGAGTGTCACCACGCCCCGATCGGTAGCCACCGACCGGGGCGTGGCATGGCGAAACAGAGCCGATTCCAACAGACTGGTCCCACCCACCAGGGCCAAACGAGGCACCTTTTTCATGCGCCATCACTCCTTGTCGGACGACCAGAAGCGCCACCAGGGATGGGTGCCACCCCTTTTTTCCAGACTCTCTTCCGGCGCCCCAACCGGGGCTTTCGGCTCCTCTGCCGCAACCGGGGCAGCGGGGGGGCCACCGATGGCCGGGCGCATATATTCCCCTCCCCACAGCCATGCAAACCACTGCTGGGTATTCTTGGCTTCCGGGACCGTTTGAGGGTCCAGCAAAACATCGTCAAAATTATTCTGAATCTCCTTGACAACACCCCGCTCGTCAAAGGTAATCTCAACCCGGTTGATCACCCGGGAAAAGGTGCGTTGCACATTCTTGAATTGACGATCCTGCACATAAGCCCACCGATCCTTGCGCAGGCTGCTGACGATCGTGGGAACGCCGAGCAGCTCCTTGACCTGGGCGCGGGTTGTTTGCCCGACCTTGATCTGGGCAACGGTGTAGGGATTCAGGATGGTGCCCTTCTCATGCACAGTCGCCTGACAAGCGATCAAGAGCAGGGCAACAAACCATAACAGTACCGAGGAAAAAAACCGGGTCAATCTGACCATCGTGGCTCCCTGTCCAATAGAGTGTTCGATGGGCCTCCCTGGCGCGGGGATGCCCGTGTCGTGCGCAACAGCGGCAAACCATGATAACCCCTGCAGACGCAAGAGCAAAGTTTCCATGTCATGGTTCCACAGAATATCTCTCCACAGGCACGCTCCGGCACCCCAAACGGATGCAGGCAGCGCGCCCTCCCGGCAACAGGTGATCCCCATGCACGACCGCATCGTCGATCGGGTATTGCAGGCGACCGCACAGGAAGGCATGGGCAGCACAGAGAGCTTCATCCTGCGCTTTGATGTGATGATCCTCTTTGTTTCTGCCGCATTGCGCCATTTGCACACAGCGGACCCGCCTGACACGTTGCGCGCCCAAATGCTGTGGGAGATCACCTTTGAAGGGCTGGAAGAGAGTTTGCGCAGCCGGGGGGTCTCGGATCTCCGCATGGCCTCCCGCATGCGCAAATTATTGCAAAACGCGATGGGACGACGCAATGCCTATCTGAAAGCCTGGGATGAGCCGGAGGCCATGCGGGCCGCTATCGCACGCAACGTTTTCAACGGGGCGGATGCCGGCGACCCCCGCGTCGACATGCTGCTGACCCATCTGTCTGGATTGGCAGCGTCCGTGCTGGAACCGACCGCCACCCCCTGACCTCTGCAAAAAAGGGGGATACCCCCTGCAAACGGGAGCCATCCGACCGTTGGAGAGTAAAAAACCGCCAGGCATTGCCGTGTTAACGGAGGGGTGGGATAATGCCCGGTGCATGGCCGGGGAGGGAAGCAGAGGTTGACCCAACAGGCACCCCCGTCCCGGTCGTCCGTGACTGCACGCCACCCCATCACACCTGCTCGGTAGAGGCCTTTGCAACCATGACAGCACTTTTGATGGCCATCCATATCCTGGCCGCACTCATCTGGGTGGGCGGCATGTTTTTTGCCCACATGTTCCTGCGCCCCGCCGCCCTGACCCTGCCCACGGAACAGCGCGTCGACCTGTGGTTTGGCGTGCTCTCCCGGTTTTTCCCGTGGGTCTGGGGGGTGATCGTCGCCCTGCCCCTCTCCGGCTACGGACTGCTCTTGACAGCCTTCGCTGGACAAAAAGGCACAAGCCACTCTGTCCAGATCATGCAACTCCTGGGCTGGACCATGATCCTAATCTTTGTGTTTCTCTATGTTGCCTTCTACAGAAACATGGCCCAACGGGTGCGGAAGCGGCTCATCCCGGAAGCCGGTCTCTATCTGAACCGCATCCGCATCCTGGTTTCCGTCAATCTGATCCTGGGCATCACCACCGTGCTGGTCGCCGCCAGCGGGCGGTACGGGTAGCCCCTTCGGTACGCAACACCGCGAAGCAGCCGATGGGCGAAAGAGACTATTCCTCCTCCTGCCTTTGCTCGGCAATCTCTCTCCTGACCTGTTCCATGTCCAACGCCTTGGCCTTTTCCAGCACCTCAATCAAGCTGGACTCCGGCAGCATGCCCGCCTGGGAAAAAATGATGATTTTTTGTCTGAACAGGATAAGAGTCGGAATGGAGCGAATCTGAAAGGCTCCTGCCAACTCCTGTTGATCATCGGTATCCACTTTGCCGAAGGCCACATCGGGATATTTTTCGGAAACCCGTTCATAAATCGGCGCAAAAGAGCGGCAAGGACCGCACCAGGTTGCCCAAAAATCGACGAGCACCATCTCATGGCTCGCCACAATGCTGCTAAAATTTTCCCCGGTCAAAGTAATGGTTGCCACGCGATCACTCCCAATCAACACGCCGTTGCCGTAGTTTCCGAACCCCCGCCATCCGTGGGTTCACCCAAAAACGCTGAAATCACCTCTACCGGCTGCCGCTCCGGGTGGGACAACTGGGCACGAATGGCGGCAAACCCCACCCGCATCTGCTCTACCCGCTCCCTCCCTGTCAACAACGACAGCAGATCCTGGGCCAACAAGGGGGGCGATACCTCATCCTGGATACGCTCTGTCACCAACCCGTAGCCCGCCACCAGATTGGCCAGGGAGATGAAAGGAACCTGAATCAGTCGCCGCCCTATCTCATACGTGAAACGATTGACACGATAGACCACCACCATGGGAGTCCCCAGCAGGGCGGCCTCCAGCGTGGCGGTACCCGAAGCCACCAGGGCCGCATCCGCAGCCTCCAACAACGGGTAGGTCTCACCGCAGCGCACCAGGACCGGCGGCAGCCCCATCCCAGGCTCAGAGGTGCGGTCCGGCCAACACGCCTGCAAATCCGCCTGGGAAAGGCTCTCCGCCAAGGCCAGCACAAAGCGCAGCTGGGGCATCAACCGGGCCAGCAGTCGGCAGGTGGCCAACATGGGTGCCAGCAACTGCCGAAGCTCCCCTCGACGACTGCCAGGCAACAAAAGAAGCAATTTTTCTCCCGGAACCATCCCCAAACCATGGCGCACGGCCTCCCTGGCACCGGTGGGCACCGCCAGATGCACCAGGGGATGCCCCACAAAGGTTACCGGCAGGGTGGTCTGTTGATAGATGGGAGGCTCAAAGGGAAACAATACCATCAAATGGTCTAAAAGACGCGCAATCCGCGTGACCCGACCACGCCGCCACGCCCACACCTGGGGACTGACATAGTGTACGACTGGAATGGCCAGGGCCTTGGCCCGTCGGGCCAAGAGCAGATTGAAATCCGGCAGATCAATGGTGATCAGCAGACGCGGACGTTCCACTTCCAGCAGGCGCACCAGGGCGAGAAAGACCTGGCGCAGGCGGGGAAAGTGCCGAATCACCTCGACCAGACCAACCACGGCAAGGTCGTTGATGTCGAATGCACTCTGCAAACCACAGGCCCGCATCCGTGCCCCCCCCACCCCCACGGCGGTCAACCGGGGAAACCGCTCCCGCAACGCCGACAGCAACGCCCCCCCCAACAGATCACCTGAGGCCTCGCCGGCCACCATCATGATCTTAGGCACGGGAGGGCAACGACGGATAGATCGCCTGACGAATCTGGGTCACCACCTGCAGCGCCTGCCGACCCTCCCGGCCACTGACCAGCGGCGGCGTACCGGTTGAAACAGCCGTACAAAAGGCCCGGACTTCCGCCTCCAGGGTGTCATAATTGGGCACGGGCAGCAGGCTCTCCTCCAGCGCAAAGAGATCGACACCCGCGACGTTCATCCGCCCGCTCCCTCTGCGCACCCATGAGAGATGGTTTTGGAGAAAATTGAGGGTAAAAAAACCATCGGATTGAAAAATTTTCATGGCCCGACTGACCTCCTGGGAGATCCGTGAGGCGGTAATATTGGCCACACACCCATTCTGGAAGCGGAGTCTGGCATGGGCCACATCCACCTGTTGGGTCACGATCGACAGGCCGGTCGCATCCACATCCACCACATCCGACTGAAAAAAATGCAGAATCAGATCCACATCGTGGATCATCAGATCCAACACCACATCCAGATCCAGGGAACGGGTCTTGAACGGCGCCACACGCACCGCCTCAATAAAGCGGGGCTCATGCAGCAAACCGCTGCGACGCAAGGCCACCACCGCCGGATGAAAGCGTTTGATATGCCCCACCTGCAACACCCGCCCCAAATCCTCTGCCAAGGCGATCAGGTGATCCGCCTCTGCCAAGGTAAGGGTCATGGGTTTTTCCACCAGAACATGCAGACCGGCCTGCAAACAAGCCTCTGCGATGGCGCAATGCGTGTGGGTAGGGGTCGCGATGGTGACCAGATCCACCTGGGAAAAAATATCCGTGTAATCCGTGTAGCAGGGCACGGACAACTCCGTGCCCACCCGACGCCCCTGCTCGGCACAGCGATCCACCACCGCCACCAGTTTTACCTGGGGAATCTGTTGATATTTAATGGCATGAATACGCCCCAAATATCCCGCTCCGATCACCGCAGCACGCAGTGGCGCCTCCCCGGTGGCAGCGTCAATGGTCATGGAGAACCTCCTCTGCTCCGGGGGGATGCCCCGCCGCCCGTACATCCTCCGCTCGACAGCCCAGCAGGACCAGATTCAAGCGGTCCGCCAAGGCAACGGTCTCCTCCGGCTCCAGTATCATGGCACCTCCTGCTTCAACAGCCAAGACAACAATCCCTGCCTCATGCATACGCCGCATCGTGTTGGGTCCGATGGTGGGCAAATCCAGACGGTGATCCTGGATGGGTTTGGCCACCTTGACCAACACCCCACCCCCGGCATCGGCCCATCCCCTCCCCGCGATGAGTGCCCCCGCCCGCAAGATCATGGCATCCGTCCCTTCCATGGCCTCCACCGCCGCCACCATCTTTTGCCGGACCACAACCCCCTGACCAATATCCAGACGACCCAACGCCTTGGCAGCTTCCCAGCCAAAACAGACATCCGCCCACTCGGCCTCGGTGGGCCGACGGCGACTCAGCAGACCGGCCGGTGCCAAAAATTCCGGGACAAAATCGGTAACGGAGCGGAGGAGAAACCCCCGCTCTTCCAGAATGGCGGCAGCCCCCCGCAACAGCATGTCATCATGTCGGTGCAACAAGGAAAAAAGCATTTTCAGGGCGATGCGATCGGGACGGGCGCGCCAGATGTGCGCCTTGGTGATCCCCCCCGCCATGACAACCCACGTGACTTGGTGGCGCAGAAAAAAATCGAGAATTTTTTGAAACTGGCCCAACCGGACCCAGCAGAGATCCGCCACCCACTCCGTCAGGTGCGGATCCGTCTCTCCCACGTGACCCACAGCAACGAGCCGCCGTCCCTGCACGGCCTGGGCAAACAGAAGGGGCAGTCTGCCATTGCCAGCCACCAGACCGATGCACGGGCCTGCCGCCCCCCCATTCAGCGACAAATGCCCCTCTGCCCGGTTTGCAAAAATTCCAACAAATGCTGCACATCGGGAGAACTGGAAAATTGCCGTTCCACCTCGGCAATCGCCTGTTCCAGACGCAGGTTGGAACGGAAAACGATCCGGTGCGCCTGCCGAATGGTCTTGATGACCTCCTCGGAAAAGCCGTTACGGCGCAAACCGACCACATTGACCCCCGTAATCTGGGCCCGATTGCCAGCCGCAGAGGCAAAAGGCACCACGTCCATGGAGATGGCCGAAGCCCCACCGATAAACGCATTGCGGCCAATACGGGCAAACTGATGGACAGCCGTCAATCCCCCGATCACGGCAAAATCCTGCACCTCCACATGACCCGCCAGGGTGGCCCCGTTCGCCATCACCACCGACTCTCCGACCCGGCAATCATGGGCAACATGGGCATAGGCCATGATCATGCAGTGGCTGCCAACCCGCGTCAATCCACCCCCTTTGGCGGTACCCCGATGGATGCTGACAAACTCACGGATCCAGCAGCCCCGACCGATCTCAACGCGGGTGGGCTCATCGGCATAATGGATGTCCTGCGGAGGTTGGCCGATAGAGGCAAAATTGCCGATCCGGCTCCCCGCGCCTATGACGGCATGCCCCTCGATCACGGCATGGGCCGCCACATCCACATTCTCTTCCAACACCACATCCGCACCCACGACAGCATACGGGCCAATACGAACATTGGCCCCCAACTGCGCCCCGGAATCCACCACCGCCGTCGCATGGATCATCGCACTATACCGAAACAGCCGTATCAACCGCAGAGGAACTGACAGCCGAATCGGCATCCCGATCCCGGGTCATCGCCATCAATTCGGCCTCTGTCACCAAGCCATCGCCCACATAAGCCTTGCCCGCAAACCGCCACACATCCCGCCGTCTCTTGAGCAGGATCAATTCCAGGCGCAGCTGATCTCCCGGAATAACCGGTTTACGGAAACGCACATGATCGATGGTCATGAAATAGACCAGGCGGGAGCAGACGGAGTCCGGATCGGTCTTGCCCGCCAACAAGGCACCCGCCTGTGCCATCGCCTCCAGGATCAGCACCCCCGGCATCACCGGGTGACCGGGAAAATGGCCCATGAAATGCGGCTCGTTGAAAGAGACATTCTTGATGGCCACCAGACGCTCCCCCGGCACCACCTCCACAATCCGATCCACCAACAAAAAGGGATACCGGTGGGGCAAAATTTTGAGTATCTCTTGAAGTGACTCCACGCCCAACTCCCTAAAACCATTTTTTGGTGCGTTCGTTCAGACGCACCAACACCCGATCCGTAATATCAATCGACCCTGCCGCAAACAACACCTGTCCCTTGCCAAAAATCACCGTAAACCCCTCCTCCCGACCGATCTCTTCGATCACTTTCAGCAGGGCCTCGGTAATTTTTTTGGTCCAGCGACCGTTCTCCCGGTCGATGGCTGCCTGATTGTCCTCCACCAACCTTTGGTAATCCCGCAGTTTACTGCGCATTTCCCCCTCCTGGTCCGGGGCTGCGTCCGTGCGAGCCACTCCTTTGCGCTTTTTGGCGTCGGCCTTCATCTCCTTGATCTCCGCTTCCATGCTGCTGACCTCTTGCTGTTTGGCCGCCAATTTTTTTTGCAGAATGTCCCGTGCCTGTTTGGCGGCGTCGGAGGCCGCCATGGCCCTGGGCACATCCACAAAAGCCAGCTTGTAGGACTCGGCCCAGGCCGAACTGCACAGCAGGCCGACTGACACCAGCACGGCCAACACGGCTCCGTATAACGGCATCGACAGAGAGGACGGTTTGATCATCAATGACCCTTTCCCCGGCAAAAAAAGTGGCGAATCGTCACAGCGATGAACCGATTGAAAAATCAAAGACCCGCGTTTTGTCGTTGGACTCTTTCACGACAGGGGTGCTCAAAGTGAAACGCAACGGCCCAAAGGGGGAATTCCAATGCACGCCCATGCCGGAAGAGACCCGTATCCCGCCCGCATCCAGGAGAGTCGACGCCAAATCCGGATCCCCCAAAAAGCCGGTATCCACGAAAGCCAATCCCCGTACCCCTTTGTCAGAGAGGCCCAACAGAGGAAAATAGAGCTCCGTATTGAGTTGTTCAAAATGCGTACCCCCGTAAGCATCCCCTTCCGTCGTCCGTGGGCCAACGCCGGCCGGCATAAAGCCCCGCAAGGAACTGCTGCCCCCCAGGAAAAAGCGCTCGAAAATCGGAATGTTGCTCCCCATGCCATCCTCAACCCCCAGACGTCCGCGCAGATGCCCCACCCACTCCCGACCACTATCCAACGGATAATAGAGATGGTGATCCGTCATCAGACGTACAAAACGGACATCCCCACCCAGACCCGCCAATTCGGTGGTGAGACGGTGGGTGCGTCCTTCGGTGGGCAGCAGGCGATTGTCCACATTGTCCCAGGTCAGGGTATTGCTCACCGTCGATTGCAGGAAGGGGCTGAGCTCCTCCTGTTCCCGGAGTATCCTCGAAGGGCGCCCGACACCGGTATAATGCACCTCCGTCTCGGCCAGACGATAGGAGATCACATCACCCAAACGGTCAGAGATGGGAAATCCCAGATTGACGGCACCCCCCATCGATTTTTCCCGAATCGAGGAGAGCCGCGATTGATCCAGATCCCGTTTGTACACGTCGAACCCGGCACTCAACCGCTTGTCCATGAAATAGGGTTCGGTAAAAGAGACATTGTACTCGGTCTTCACCCCGGAGTGGGCCAGGGAAAAGACCATCCGCTGTCCCTTGCCCAAAAAGTTGTTCTGGCTGATGCTGGCCATACCCAACAGATTTTCCTGGCTGGAATAACCACCGCCCACGGTAAAGGTGCCGGTCGGCTTTTCGGTCACCTTGATCTTGACATCCACCAACTCGGAATCCCCGGAAGGCGGCGTCGTCACATCAATGCTCTCGAAAAAATTCAAAGACTGCAACTTGGACTTGGCAGCGCGCATCCGGGAGGCGGAAAAACGATCACCCTCCACCAGAGATATCTCGCGGCGGATCACATTATCCTGGGTGCGGGTGTTGCCAGAGACCTCCACACGATTGACATAGACCCGCTTGCCCTTGCTGACCCGAAATATCATCCCCACTGAGCCCGTTTCATCGTTGATCATGCGTTCCGGCTTGATATCCAGGAAGGCATAGCCAAAATCGCCGATCAAATCGGTCAACTTTTCCACCGACTCCCGCACCTTCTGCTGGGAATACCACTCCCCCTCCGTCACCTTGAGCACCTTGTACAGATCGGCTTCGGGCAACTCGTTAAAATCCCCCGCGATCTGGACGGCTCCCACCTTGTATCGATTGCCCTCGTAGACGGTATGGGTCACCAGAAACGCCTGCCGGTCCGGGGTCAACTCAGCCACGGAGGAGTCCACCCGCACACGGGCATAGCCGTGATCCAGATAAATATTGCGCAACTGCGACTGGTCAAACAGCAATTTTTCCCGGTCGTAAGCATCCGTTTCCGTATACCAGGAGAGCCAGTCACTGGGCTGAATCAACAATTTTTTGATCAACTCCTTGCTGGTCAGCCCATGATTGCCGATAATCCGCACATCCTGAACCTTGGATTTTTCCCCCTCCCGGATCTGAAACACCAGATCCACCTGGTTGTTGTCCATGGCTTTGACCTGCAGCTCAATGGTGGCCAAAAACAACCCTTTGATCCGATAGGCCTGGCGCAAGGCGGAGAGATCCCGCTCGCTCTTGGCCCGGTCATAGAGGGCATGTTCCTTGGTTCCCACCACCTTTTTGAGCTCATCGGCACTGAATGCATCATTGCCCTCAAAGGTGACCGCATGGACCATGGGATTTTCCACAACCCGCACCACCAGGGTATCATCCCCCTCCTGGGAGAGATCGACATCCCTGAAAAAGCCCGTGGCAAACAGGGCGTTCAAACTGTTGCGAATGGCCTCCGGGTTAAAGGGACCGCCCACCTCCAGCTTGAGATAGCTGCGCACAGTGTCCGGCTCAATCCTCTGTGATCCCTCTATCTGGATATGCCTGACGGTGGATGCCGCCGCCAATGCCGGGAGCACTCCCAACAGGCACAACAGGCCACCCGCCACCCATCCATGCAAATTTCGTTTATAATTCATATTGAATCCACCAGCCATCACCATTGAAGAGCGAGCGACGCACTGCTCAGGCTAAGAGTATACAAATTTTCAATTTTATCGCAAGTAACCTTGGATGCTCCGGCCACTTTACCACCCCGCACCCTCTGGAGGGTGCGGGCAGAGGGTGCATCAGCGGCTGTGCGACCCAAGAACCGCTGACACGCGCATCAACGGGTCAACTTTTTGAACCGCACCCGATGGGGCTGGTCAGCCGCCGCACCCAGGCGCGCCTTGCGGTCGGCGGCATACTCTTGATAATTCCCTTCAAAAAAGATGACTTGTGCATCATCTTCAAAGGCCAGAATATGGGTGACCACCCGATCCAAAAACCAACGATCGTGGGAAACCACAACCGCACTGCCCGCGAATCCGGCAATCGCCTCCTCCAGGGCACGCAGGGTCTCCACATCCAGGTCATTGGTCGGCTCGTCCAACAGCAGGAGGTTGCCACCACTCTTGACCACCCGGGCCAAATGCACCCGATTGCGCTCGCCACCGGACAAAAATTTGACTTTTTTCTGCTGATCCGCACCTTTAAAGTTAAACCAGGAGACATAGGAGCGGGAATTGATCTCCCGCCCCCCCAAATCCAACATCTCCTGTCCATCGGAAATGACATCCCAGACGGTTTTGTCCGGATCCAGACCGGCCCGACTTTGGTCGATATGAGCCAGTTGCACCGTCTCGCCCAGGGTCAACCGACCCCCGTCCGGCTTTTCCGCACCGGTCAGCAGCCGCAACAGGGTGCTCTTGCCCGCACCGTTGCCGCCGATAACGCCCAAAATACCGCCCCTGGGCAGACGAAAAGTGAGATTATCCATGAGCAGACGGTCACCAAACCCTTTGCAAAGCCCCTCTGCCTCAATCACCAGATCCCCCAGACGGGGTCCGGACGGGATGAACAGGCTGTTGGTTTCCCGCCGCTGCTCGCGGGACTCCGCCGCCAACGTTTCGTAGGCGTGGATGCGGGCCTTGTTTTTGGTCTGACGGGCCTGGGGTGATGCCCGCACCCAGCTCAACTCATCCTGCAAGCGCCGCCGCCGGGCGTCATCCTCCCGCTTTTCCTGAGCCAGACGCTGCTCTTTCTGCTCCATCCAGGAGGTATAATTGCCCTTCCAGGGAATGCCCTGGCCGCGATCCAGCTCCAGGATCCAACCCGCCACATTGTCCAGGAAATAGCGGTCATGGGTCACCGCCACCACCATACCCGGATAGTTTTGCAAAAACTGCTCCAACCAGGCGACCGAATCCGCATCCAAATGGTTGGTGGGTTCGTCCAGCAACAAAATATCCGGGGTCGAAAGAAGCAGACGGCAGAGGGCAACCCGGCGTTTTTCCCCTCCGGAGAGGGTGGTGACATCCGCATCCCAGGGTGGCAGGCGCAGGGCATCTGCGGCAATTTCCAGCTTGCGATCCAGTTCCCAACCATCCAGTCGATCGATCGTCTCCTGCAGCTCCCCCTGTTCGTGAATCAAGGCATCCATCTCCGCATCGGACATCGGCTCGGCAAATTGCAGGGAGAGGGCATTGTAGCGGTCCAACAAGGCCTTGACGGCTGCCACCCCCTCCTCCACATTGCCCCGCACCCCCTTGTGCGGATTGAGCTCCGGCTCCTGCGAGAGAAAACCGGCGCGCAACCCTGCCGCAATTTTGGCCTCGCCGGTAAATTCCCGATCCTCCCCGGCCATGATACGCAACAGGCTGGATTTACCCGAACCATTCAACCCCAACACCCCGATCTTGGCACCCGGAAAGAAGGAGAGGGAGATATCCTGGAGAATCACACGCTTGGGTGGGACAACCTTCGTCACCCGATGCATGGTATAAACATATTGAGGGTTTGCCATCTTTGTCACTCCACCCAAGTCAACCAGTCCCGATGGGCAGGCTGACGACCGTGAACCACGTCAAAAAAACGCTCCTGGATCTGTTTGGTCACCGCGCCTGCCCGCCCGATCCCAATCGGTCGCCCATCCAACTCACGAATCGGGGTGATTTCAGCCGCCGTTCCCGTGAAAAAGGCCTCTTCCGCAATCCACACTTCATCTCTGGGAAACCGCTGTTCCCGCACGGGAATGCCCATCTCTGCCGCCAACTGAATCACGGTATCCCGTGTGATCCCCTCCAGAGCCGAATCCAGGGGTGGGGTCAGCAGCGTGCCGTTGCGGTGGAGAATAAAAATATTTTCCCCGGACCCCTCGGCCACATACCCCTCGGTATCCAGCAACAAGGCCTCATCAAAGCCACTGGCCAGCGCTTCCGTCTTGGCCAGCACAGAGTTGGGATAGTTGCCCACGGATTTTGCCCGGGTCATGGTGACGTTGGGATGGTGGCGGGTGTAGGAAGAGGTTTTGACACGAATGCCATTGGCCATTCCCTCTTCCCCCAGATAGGCCCCCCACGACCAGGCGGCCACCGCCACGCGCACCCGACAGGCGGCCGGATTCAATCCCATACCCTCCGCCCCGTAAAAGATGATGGGGCGAATATAACCGGAATCCAGCTGGTTGGCCCGTATCACCTGCAAACAGGCCGCCGTCACCTCCTGGATCGTAAAGGGCACCTTCATGGCCAGGATATGCGCCGAACGAAACAGCCGCTCGATGTGCTCCTGGAGACGAAAAACGGCTGGGCCCGCATCGGTGGCATAACAGCGAATCCCCTCAAAAACCCCAAACCCATAGTGCAACGTATGGGTCAGGAGGTGTACCCTGGCCTCCCGCCACTCGACCCACTGGCCATCCATCCATATTTTTCCATCACGATCCTCCATGGAATGACTCATCTCGCAAAACCCCCGTCCGGCCCTCTCGTGTTGTTGGGTCCACGGGATATCCTTGTGACACCCCGCTCACTCTCTTTAATATTCGGCAGGAAAAGAAAAATCCCTCGCCATGCCCTCCCGCACAGATACCCAGTCATTTGGTATCGGACTTGCTTTCTACCCCACCGTGGCAGTCCACACGGACGGCCCCCTACCCGTGACACCCAACTGGAGTCCAGAGTCCCGTGAACGATACCCGCCCGCATTATGAAACGCCTTGCTCCATGCCGCCTCCGGGATGGGCCTCTGTGAGAAGGGCATACCGTACCGATCTTGACAACGAAGCCCCTGCCGCAGAGCGACCCGCCCATCACCCTCTGGAAGGGATATTAGAACAGCATGCCTGGACAAAAGGCAACCATGTTTCCACGCCGGCGCCCATGGATGGTAGCGCTCCCCGG
>JADGCE010000001.1:29700-58756 GCA_015229095.1 Magnetococcales bacterium
AAAAACAACCCGGACAGTGTAACATGAATATGGCCTATGCCCAATCCAGTTTAGGCGTCAGTGAAATTTTAAACCGCCTGGCCAAAAAGGCCAGAGCAGAGCGGTTGGAGCTGGCCTTGCCTTTGATCAACGCCTTGCGTGTCTATTTTTCTCCAGAAAAAACCTCCCATGGTGCACCTGTCGGGGTTTTGACTGTCGGAGAGTGGCTGGAACTTTTTGAACGTTGGGACGCCATCCTGGGAACCCTTCATCAGCGTCGGATCCGCTTCATGCGAGAGTTTTTCCAGGAATTTTTCAACAATTTGCCCAGCAATACACCCGCCGCCCTCCTCCAGGCCCTGCAAGAGTTGCTCGCCACCATGGACAACCTCCTCTCCGACAACACCCACGCCGCCCACCCATAGAGCGCGGGGTGCCTCTTCGGTAGCCCACGCTCTGAGGGACTCCGAAGAGCGTGCCGGCCATGCCCCACCCCGGATCGCAAACCGCATCGAAGTGACCCACTCCCGCAAAATATTATCGAAACCCTACCCTCCCCCCTCATGGAGCGTTTTTGCGCAGCGGTTTTAATGCTACAATGCCTTCGGGTCACCTCCATAAAAACAGACCAAGGCAGCGCAACACACCCATGGATCACTCACAAGACCGGTCTGTACTGGGCAACCGCCCCCGTACACAACACTTTTTTTCCGCCAGAAGCCATGCTGCGGTGTGGCGTACCCTGCGCTCTTGCCTGACACAGAGCGATGGGGTACTCGTCATTACAGGAGAAGCGGGCATCGGCAAAAGCCAACTGCTGCTGCAGTTGCAAGGGGTGTTGCCAGAGAGCTGGGATATGGCCATGACGGATGCCGGTCAACCGCAGACCCTCTTCACCCAGGCCCTCTGTGAAGCCGTGGGCGCCGAAATTGCCGGACCACAGGAGTGGGCCATCACCGCAGACGAGCTGCTGGATGCCCTCTCCGGTCGGATGGAATTTGGCCGCAACCTGCTGATCGCAGTGGACAATGCGCAGGATTTGACTCAGGAAAACCTGAACATTTTAAACAATATACTTGTTTTTTCAGTCAGCCGGGCATACCCGGTGCAAATCCTGCTGATGGGCCGACCGGAGCTGGCCCAGCATTTGGATCTGGCGTCCTTTCAGTTGCTGCGCAATGCCACGATCGCCACCGTGGAGATGCCCGCACTGACCCGGCTGGAGGTACGGGAATATCTCCGCTATCAGAGCAAACGGCGACTGGGCAACATACCCTATATCACATGGCCCGCCTGGCTTGAACTCTTTGCCACCAGTCGGGGCAACCCGCAGCAGCTGGACCAGCTGCTGCAACAGATTGTGTTCCTGAACAAGGGCAAAGAGCTGCGCATCCTGACCAGTGCGCTGGTCAACAAAGGCCGCATGGCCCTAGATCCCAACGATCACCCCATGCCGGGAAGGGCCTTCATTCCATGGGTGGGATTGATGGTATTGCTCACCGCTCTGCTTGCCCTTTATGGCGCACTGTTTTTCGCGTTGTCAGTCACGTCGCGCCACGCCACGTCACCAGAACCGCCGCACGAACGACCGGCCCAGCAGGCCCAGCAAGGGCCGACTCTCCCCTCTCCCCCCACGGAGGAGGGCGGCAAAGAGAGCAACCCAGGCGTGCCATCGCCGCCGCCACTGCCGGTGCTGCCTCCTCTCCCCGTGACAGCCACCACGGCCACCCCCCCTCCCCCGCCACCCACCCAGGCAACCGCCACGGAGGGTGAACCGTTGCCCGTGCATCCCCTGCCCACCCCGGACAGCAAGCCCCTGAAACGAACCCCATGAGTTACGGCAGCAGCGGCAGCGGGCGGGGACTCTCTGTCGCTGGCTCCCCCTGGCCCAACCCCTGCAAACGGCTTTGCATCTCTTGCAACTGCCTGTTGAAATGTGTAAAACCCGCCGGACGGATCTGCTGTTTTTCCGCCATCTCCCCGGCCAGCTCGGCTTGAAAACGCTGTACGGCCTGCACTTCGGGATGTTCCGTCTCCCGACCCTTGTGGAGAATTTCCAGAAGATCCTGGAGGGTACGCAGGGCGGCGGCATGCCTCCCCTGCATCTGTTGCGCTCTGGCCAAACCCGTCAGTGCCCGCACCAAACCCGGTATCGACTCCCGCTGTCGAAACAGTACGGCCCCCCGATTGTACAAGGCAACAGAGGGTTCCGGCTGATTTTCCAACCGCAGATTGTCCGCCAGAGCGATCAGCGCTTCCGCCGTTTTCACATGATCAGCCCCGTACAAGGATTCCACCAGGGCGAGGGTGCGCACCAAAAGAGGCCGGCTTTGGCCGGGTTTTCCTGTTTTTTGATAGCAAATCGCCAAGTTTTGCAAGAGAGGCAACAGATCGGGATGCTGACCACCCCGCATATTTTCCGTGATGGCCAGTGCGCTTTTGAGCAACTCAACAGCCTGGATATAATCGCCCTCCTTTTGGAGAATATGGGCAAGGCTGTTTAAAACTTCGACCCGCAGGCTGTGGTAGGGACCACTGCTCTCCATTAAAATCTCTTTGGCGAGTTGAAAAAGTGGCAACGCCAGCGCTTCATGGCCCGCCTGCAGATGCCGTCTGGCTTGACGCGCCAAAATAATGGCATCTCCCGGCGTCTCCAGCATCAAGGCCTGCTCCTGAATTTCGGTAACGCGCCTCTGATGTCTCTCCGCCTCCTGGGGATTGCCTTGCGCCACGGCAATCCCGGCCAACTGTTCCAGAATATGCACCTGCAACAAATGGCCGGAATCGGCTGTGCTCGCCACAATACCCAAGGCACGCTCCCATGTCTGCCGCGCCAGGGAGAGTTTTCCCTCCGCCTGCCGGATGGCTGCCAACGCATCCAGAGACGGCAGCAAAACCCAATCGGATGGACCAAACGATGCTTCCAACAGGTGCAGCACCTGCTCCTGGTAACGGGCGGCTTGCGTCCATTGATTGTCCACGCGGTAAAACTGTGCCAGGCGGACCAGACTCCAAACCAAGCGCAGGTTACCCGGCTCCCACTCCACACCGGAACGACGAAGCTGCTGCAACCGGCTTTCCACTGCGGCAAAATCCTGCGGGGTGCGGGCGGCCAAGGCCAGGGTGACAAACCCCTCCCAATCTTCCACCGGGGGCGTGTCGGCTGGAAGAGGAGAGACGCAGAGGAGTAACAACAGAAGGGAACAGGCCAGAGAGCCTGGCCTGCGTCGAATCCACAACACGGGGACCATCCTTTTCTGCTCGCAGGCGGTGACCACAGGCTGCACATCCCGCAGCCAACGTGGCGCCCCGTTGCCCCCCCGTCTGTTCATCATCCGGACGGGAGCAACGGGAGCAACCACCGCATCACGGGTTGGATTTGGGTACGGAGGGAAAGTCGGACTCCTGCCCCTGTTTTGCCACGGGCAGGGCGGGAATGGCCGATGTGCCCGCCGGTTCTTCTGCCTTGGCGGGAGTCGGCGGCGGTTGCACCGGAGGTTCCGCCGGCTGGGCGGATTCCTTGACGGGAGAAGGAGGCAGAGCGGGTGTGGTGGCGGTGCTGCCCCCTGAGTCGGAAAGTGCCGACTTTTCCATCACCGACACATTGGCCCCCCTCTGGGATGTGACAAAGGCCAGAGAAAGACTGGTGATCATAAAAACGGTTGCCAATCCGGCCGTCACTTTGCCCAGAAAGCTGCCGGAACCCCGCGCGCCGAAGACACTCTGGGAACTGCCACCAAAGGCAGCCCCCATGTCCGCACCACTGCCTTTCTGTAAAAGAACGATAAAAATGAGAGACAAGGAGACCAAAATATGCACGACCGTGATGATGAGCGTCATGATAAAACCTGTTTATTCCTCGATGGACACATGTTTGGGGTAGGCATCCGCAATGGCAAGGAAGGTGGCGGCGGCGAGAGAGGCCCCGCCGATCAACCCACCATCCACATCCTGCTGCGCGAAAATAGCCGCCGCGTTGGCTGGGGTCACGGATCCACCATAGAGAATTTGCACGCGAGAAGCAACGGTTGCACCGAGATGGTCGCTCAATTGCTGACGGATGAAGCCATGCACCTCCTGGATCTGGTCAGGGGTGGCATGGCGCCCGGTGCCGATGGCCCAAACAGGTTCGTAGGCCAGAATCCAGGGGGGATGCGGCTCCGCAGCCGCCAGGATGGCCGGAACCAGGGCCATCCATTGGGTACGAATCACCTCCAGGGTGCGTTCCGCCGTGCGCTCTTGCAGGGTTTCCCCCAGGCAGATGACGGGCTGCAACCCCTCCTGAAAGGCAGCAGCCATCTTGCGGGCGATCCCGGCATTCTCCTCCCCGAAGAGGGTGCGTCGTTCAGAGTGGCCCAACAGGACATGGCTGCAACCCACGTCGCGGAGCATGGCCCCGGAAATTTCCCCGGTATAGGGGCCGCTCACGGCGTCGGACATGTTTTGCCCTCCCAAACCGACGGGAGCCTCCGACAAGGCGTGACGGGCAACGGACAAGCCGGTAAAGGGGGGACAAAGGACGAGATCGCAGGAGAGTCTCTGCTGCCCAATCCGTTCCAGCACGCCGTCACGCACCGCGCAGGCCAACTCCTGGGTAAAGAGCAGCGTCCCATTCATTTTCCAGTTGCCAATCACCAATCCCCGTCTCTGCATCGCCTGCCCGCGCTCCCCGCACCCTCACTCCACACCCACAACAACCACACCCGTAACGCCCCGCCACTATACCGGAAGGGAAGAGATAAAATCCAGTCTTTTTCCACGCCCCACAGGGACCCCCAGAGGGCAAAACAACCTGGGCGTCGCTGGAAGAGCAGCACCCCTCCCATGGCATGTCCGCCATGATCACACCGTCACCTTCCGTTCCGGGAGAGGTCTGACCAGGAGAAACCCGCGCATGATGGCCTGGGCACGGCACAAGAGCAACATTGCCCGTTTGTTTCGGATCTGCTATGTTCCTCACCGGTGCTGTTCGTGCGTTTTCCAGCCGGCAGATCATCGGGGGGGTGGACAAAAAAAGCCCTTGATATTTCTTCTGAATGTTTCCATCAGGACCGACACCCATGTCATCCATCCCTTTTGAACAGTCGTTGGCCCGTCTGGAGGAGGTGGCGCATCTCCTGGAACGCGGGGATCTGCCCTTGGAAGAGGGTGTGGCTCTTTTCGAGGAGGGGATGCAACTTTCCCGACACTGCCAGGATCGGCTGGATGCCGCAGAAAAACGGATCACCAGCCTCTCTGCCACCGATGATTCCACCATCATCCGGGCAACCCCTTCCGGTGGCTGACGAAAGGCCGGGCAGCGCAAATACCATGGAATCTTTTGATCTTAAACACTATCTGCGCGATCGCAAAGAGTGGGTGGAGGAGGCTTTGCAGCGGCTGCTGCCCTGGGAACAAAGCCCCGCGCCACAACTCGACGCGGCCATGCGCCACAGCCTGCTGGATGGGGGCAAGCGGTTGCGCCCCATCCTCCTCCTGGCCTGCGCAGAGGCCCTGGGGAGCACGGCAGAGCCCCTGCTCCCCTTTGCCTGTGCCCTGGAGTGCATTCACACCTATTCCCTGATCCATGACGATCTACCCGCCATGGATAATGATGATTGGCGGCGCGGACGACCCACCTGCCACAAACAGTTTGATGAAGCCACCGCCATCCTGGCCGGCGACGCCCTGCTGACCCTGGCCTTTGAACTGGCGGCCCAACCCATTGCCGGGGTGGCTCCCCTGGAGCAATTGGCCCTGCTGCGCCTGTTGGCCCAGGGAGCGGGCATGGCGGGCATGGTAGGGGGACAAATGCTGGACATGCTCTCAGAAAAAAAACAGCTTTCCCTGGAAGCACTGCAAACCGTGCATGCCTGCAAAACGGGTGCCCTGATCCGTGTGGCCTGTCTGGCCGGTGCTCATCTGGGAGGCGGCACCCCCGAACAATGCCAGAGATTGGCCGACTATGGGAGGGCCATCGGTCTGGCCTTTCAAATTGTCGATGACATTTTGGATGAAACAGGGGATAGTCAACTGCTGGGAAAGGCAACGGGGCAGGATCGGCACAGTGTCAAAGCCACCTATCCCCGTCTGCTGGGCCTGCCGGGCGCCCAACAAGAGGCAGAACGTCAGGTGGACCAGGCAATCGCCGCCCTGGCACCTTTTTCTCAACACGCCGAGCCTCTCCGTTACCTGGCGCGGTTTATTTTGACCAGAACACAGTGACCCTATAGACAATGGCCACCCATTTGACAGAGATCAACGATCCGTTCGCCCTGCGCCGCATGGCAGAGGAGGAGCTGCCCCAGCTGGCTGAATGGGTGCGGAACTTTACCATCGACACCGTGGCCAAAACCGGTGGTCATCTGGGAGCCAGCCTGGGGGTGGTGGAGTTGACGATCGCCCTGCACTATATCTTCGATACACCGGAAGATCGTCTGGTCTGGGATGTGGGACATCAATCCTATCCCCACAAAATTTTGACCGGTCGACGGACGCAGCTGCACACCCTGCGGCAACGCCATGGCCTTTCCGGTTTTACCAAACGCTCCGAAAGCATCTACGACCCGTTTGGCACCGGCCACTCCTCCACATCCATATCGGCCGCCTTGGGCATGGCCATTGCCAACCATCAACTGGGCAACAAGCGCAAGGCCATCGCCGTGATCGGCGATGGGGCCATGTCGGCAGGGATGGCCTTCGAGGCCATGAACAATGCCGGTCGTTATAAAGAGGATATCAATCTGCTGGTCATCCTCAACGACAACGAAATGTCCATCTCGCCCAATGTGGGGGCCCTCTCCTCCTATCTCAGCCGCATCCTCAGCGGACGGGCTTATGCCCGCCTGAAAGATGGCACGGGCAAGGTGTTGGGAAAAATATCCACACCCCTGCTGGGTGCCGCCCGCCGCGCGGAAGAGCATGTCAAAGGCATGTTGACACCGGGAACCCTGTTTGAAGAGCTGGGCCTGGACTATTTCGGCCCCATCAACGGACATGATTTTAATCAGTTGTTGCCCATGCTGCGCAACATCAAGGCCTTGAATGGACCCGTGCTTCTGCATGTTGTCACCCAAAAGGGCAAAGGCTTTGCGCCGGCGGAGGCCAACCCCTGCACCTATCACGGCGTCCCCCCCTTTAACCGGAAAACCGGGGAAATTCCCAAAGAGACCGGTTTGCCCAGTTATACCGCCATCTTTTCCCAAACCCTGGTGGCCCTGGCCCGCAAAAATTCCGCCATCATGGCCATTACCGCCGCCATGCCGGAGGGGGCGGGTCTGATGGAGTTCCAGACCTGTTTTCCCGATCGTTTTTTTGATGTGGGCATCGCCGAACAGCACGCCGTCACCTTCGCCGCCGGCCTGGCCTGTGAGGGCTTTGTCCCCGTCGTCGCCATCTATTCCACCTTTCTGCAACGCTGTTACGACCAAATCATTCACGATGTGGTGTTGCAAAAGCTGCCGGTGGTCTTCGTCCTGGACCGGGCCGGTCTGGTAGGGGCAGATGGCCCGACCCACTCCGGCACCTTCGACCTCACGTTTTTGCGAGCCATTCCCGGTTTGGTACTCATGGCCCCTGCCGACGAAAACGAGTTGCGCTCCCAGTTGGCCACGGCCGTCTCCCTGGGCAAACCGGTTGCCATTCGCTACCCCAAAGGCACCGCCCTGGGACTGCCTCCCCAGCCCCCCACCATTCTGCCGGTGGGGGTGGGTCGCTGTCTGCGGGAGGGGGATCAGGTGGCCCTGGCAGCGGTGGGCTCCCTGGTGCATCCCGCCCTGCAGGCGGCAGAGCTGCTGGCCAAAGAGGGGATCTCCGTCAAGGTGTGTGATTTTCGCTTTATAAAACCGTTGGATGAGCAGCTATTGCGCCAGGCGGCCCGCTTGCCCTATCTGGCCACTCTGGAAGAAAACAGCCTGTGTGGAGGCTTCGGTGCAGCGGTCCTGGAATTTCTGGCCCAGGATGGCCTGCTGGATAACGGCAAAAAGGTGCGCACCTGGGGATTGCCGGATCGCTTTATCCCCCAGGGGGGACAAGCCGCTTTGTGGGCCGAATTGCAGTTGGATGCCCAGGGGATTGCCGAACGGATACGGCAGTGGGTTCGTTGATGTGACCCCCTTTGTCCACAACCGGGGAAAAATCCGTCTGGACACCCTGTTGCTGGAGCGGGGCATGGTCGCCACCCTGCAACAGGCGCGGGGCTTGATCATGGACGGCAAAGTGCTGGTCCAGGAGCAGCGCATCACCAAGCCCGGCACACCTGTCCCATTGGCCGCCCCCCTGCGTCTGCTGCAAAAAACAATCCCCTGGGTCTCCAGAGGAGGCATCAAGCTGGCCCATGCCATCGATCATTTCCAGGTTTCTGTACACAATGCCCAGTGCATGGATGTCGGTGCGGCCACGGGTGGCTTTACCGATGTGCTGCTGCAACGGGGAGCGGCACGGGTTTATGCCCTGGATGTGGGCTATGGACAACTGGCCTGGAAACTGGCCCAGGATGATCGGGTTGTGGTCATGGATCGGACCAACATCCGCCACATCGACCCCACCGATCTTCCCAATCCCATCGATGTTCTGGTCATGGATGTCAGCTTTGTGGGACTTGCCCAAGCCTTGCCACCCGCCCTGGCCCTGCTGCGCACAGAGGGGCTGGGTATCGTCCTCTTGAAGCCGCAATTTGAACTGGCCCGCCTCCAGGTTGCGCCGGGTGGTGTCGTCCGGGATCCCCTCCTGCACCAGGAGGCCATCACCCTGTTTGAAACCTTGGCGGCCCGTCTGGGCCTGACCGTGCAGGGATCAACCCCCTCCCCCATTCCGGGCCCCAAAGGCAACAAAGAGTTTTTATTCTGTTTCTGCAAAAAATAGGGGTGCCGTGCGCCAATATTCAGCTTCAATTCATCTGGCCATGCGATCCAGTGCATACACACCCCATCCACCCTTCACGTCGCAGAGGAAGTCATGTCTGAAAGCTCGTTGAATGTCAAAGACCAAGAGTATGCCGAAGCCAAACGGGTCACCCAGGTGGGCACCGTTTGGGATTTTCTCCTGACCGTGGGAAAAATTGTCATCGGCCTGCTCACCCATTCGGCTGCCCTGATCGCCGAGGGATTCCACTCCCTGGCAGACCTGCTGTTTGATCTGGTCGTCTTGCTGGGCATGAAGATTGCCCGCAAAGAACCGGATGCCAGCCACCCGTATGGCCACGGCAAGTTTGAAGGGATGGCCGCCATGCTCCTGGCCGTCATTCTGTTTGGAGTCGCCGTCGGTATCGTGATGGATGCCACCAAGCGGATGCAGATGGGCAATCTGGAAGCCCCTGGCCAACTGGCTTTCTGGATGGCTCTGGGTTCCATTCTCGTCAAAGAGCTGCTCTTCCAATATACCATTCGCACCGGACGACGGCTCAAATCCAACATCATGATTGCCAACGCATGGCACCATCGGGCCGATTCCATCTCCTCATTGGCCGCGCTGGTCGGTATTGGTGGCGCTCTGCTGGGTTGGCCCATCATGGACCCTGTCTCGGCCATCGCGGTGGCCTTCTTTGTCAGCAAAGTGGCTTTTGAAGTGGCCCAAACCGCCCTGCGAGAGCTGACCGATGCCCGTGGCAGCATCGATGAACCCGTAAGAGAAAAAATCATGGAGATTGTCGCGCGCCATCCCCAGGTACGCAACGCCCACACCGTGCGCGCCCGTCGCTTCGGACCGGATATTCTGGTGGATCTCCACCTGGCCGTCGACAACCATCTCACCGTCAGCGAAGGGCATCAGATCAGTGCCGAGGTGAGCAGCCAACTGCACAAGGAGGTCCAAAATGTCCGGGAAGTCTCTGTGCATATCGACGTGGTGGATGACTGGCTGAATCGGGATGACACGGAGGTAGCGCCACAACCCGGTCGCGACCAGCTGCTGGCTGCCATCCAACCGGCCATTCCCCCCGATGGTCCCATCCTCAAGGTCTGCACACTGATGCCCCATTATACGGCCACCGAGGGCACCCTGGTGGAGCTCATGCTCAAACCAAACCCGGATTATTCCAGGGCCCGCATCTATGAAGCCGCCAAGGAGTTGACGGAAAAGCTGTTGGCCGCTGATCTGGGGGTGCGCAAGGTGCGTGCCTTTCTGTTGGTGGCAACTGCACCGGAAGAGGAGGCAGAAGAGGGGGAGCGCTTGTTCAAGTGAGCAACCGGGCTTTGATCGGTGGGCCTGGATCGGCGAGCCCGGATCACTGTTTCGCAAATGAAATGGGGCTTTGCCCCGACCCCACCAGGGGCTTTGCCCCTGGACCCCTAATCACCCATGGCTCGGCTCAATGCGGTCACATTATGACGCACCATGGCCAAAAAGGAGGGAGCCGGCCCCTCCGCCGTGGAGAGCGCATCGGTATACAAAGTGCCACCCAAAACCGCCCCCGACTCTTTGATCAACTGTTTTACCATGCGGGGATTACTCCTATTTTCCAGAAAAATTGCCTTTATTTTCCGCTTTTTTATCTGCCCAATCAACTTGGCCACCTGGGCAGCAGAGGGTTCGGCATCGCTGCTGACACCCACCGGAGCCAGAAAGGTGACCCCATAGGCTTGCGTAAAATAACCAAAAGCGTCATGACTGCTGATCACGGTACGCCGTTCCGGCGGAATGGTGGCCAAAACCTCCCGAACCCAACGATCCAGGGCAACCAGCTCTTGCTGATAACGGTCGGCATTGGCCCGAAACAGGGCTGACCGCTCCGGGGCCAATCGGGCCAACCCCTCCGCCATGTTGCGCACATAAACCTGAACATGACGCAGATCGTGCCAGGCATGGGGATCCGCCACCTCCGCAGGCTCGACGCCCGGCCCACGAGAGAGAGAGAGGGGCTGAATACCGGTGCTGGCCGTGACCAGCAGACCGCGAAAGTCGGAAGCCTTGATCAATCGTTGCATCCACCCTTCAAAACCGAGTCCATTGACCACAAACATCTGCGCAGACTGCACGGCCACCACATCCGCCGGCAAGGGTTCATAGACATGGGCATCGCCATCGGCACCCACCAGGCTTTTCACCGTCACAGCTTCCCCGCCGACCTGGGCCACCAGATCAGCCAAAATGCTGAAGCTGGCGACAACCCGGATCGGAACCTCCTGGGCTGCGGCTGTTCCCACACCAACCCACAAAAGCCACAAAAGGAGCAGCGCGCCCCATCTTTTTCTGCCGATACAATCACCCGCTGCTTTGCACATGATTCCTCCTAACCTTTGCGATGTTGTCCCACCAGACCGAAACGCATCCGCACCATGCCCAGAGGCGCAAAAACAAGGGAAAACAGATAAAAAAGGCCGGTTGTCAGGATGATGGCCGGACCGGAGGGCAATTGATGATGAAAGGAGAGCACCAATCCTGCAAAACCGGAGAGCAGGGCGATCAACGCCGCCACCCCCATCATGCTCCAAACGCTCCGCGCCCAAAAGCGGGCCGCGATGGCAGGCAACATCATCATGCCCACCGCCATCATGGCGCCCAGGGCATGAAAACCCGCCACCAGATCCATCACCACCAGGGCCAGAAAAAGCGTTTGCCAGATCCCGCTGCGACCATGGAGCGTGCGCAAATAGCCGGGATCAAAGCTGTCGATGATCAAAGGTCGATAGAGGATGGCCAGGGTGAGCAGTGAAACGGAAGCGATGCTGGCCACCAGCAGCAGGGCGTGATCATCCACCGCCAGCACGGAACCAAACAACACATGCAGCAGATCCACATTGCCCCCACGGGTGGAGACGATCAGCACTCCGACGGACAACGAGATCAGTTGGAAAGCGGCAAAACTGGCATCCTCCTTCAGCAGGGTCACCCGGGAGAGGGTGCCGGCCAGAATGGCCACCGCCAACCCGGCGACAAAGCCGCCCAGCGTCATGGCGGGCAGGGAAAATCCCGCCAGCAAAAAGGCCACCGCCACCCCTGGCAAAATGGCATGGGAAAGGGCATCCCCCATCAGGCTCATGCGCCGCAACATCAGCAACACCCCCACGGGCCCGCATCCCATGGACAACGCCAGACAGGCCACCAGGGCCCGCCGCATAAAGGAAAATTGCACAAAGGGTTCCAACAGATATTCGTAGGCGGTCATGAGATCTTTCTGCCCTTCATGGGGGGGATTGGCGGTGAGGCCGTTGGGAGCAGAAGGGGGCCCGATCATCCCAGGCTTCGCTCATGGCCCGCGCCCTGGCCCAATGTTCGGGCAGAAGAACCGTATCGGTGGCACCCCAGGCCAAGGCACTGCGGGCCAACAGCAAGGTGGTCGGAAAGTGCTGGCGCACCTGCTCCACATCGTGCAAGACAGCGATCACCGTGCAGCCCTGTTCGTGCCATCCCCGCACTATGGCCAGCAACTCGGCAACCGTCTGCTCATCCACAGCGGTAAAGGGCTCATCCAGCAGGATGACAGCGGCATTCTCCACCAGAACGCGGGCAAACAACAACCGCTGCCGTTGCCCGCCACTCAAACTGCTCACCAACCGCCGGGCAAAGCCCTCCAATCCCACCGCCTCCAGGGCGGCCTTGGCCTGCTGCCGGTGGCGGTGCCCCATGGTGCCCCATGCACGAGTGCGCCGCCAGTGGCCCATCAAAATCACATCCCATACCGAAATGGGAAAATCGGCCTCCAGTTCTGTTTGTTGGGGCAAAAAGGAGAGATCATCCTGGCTCATCCCCTCCAGGTGAATGCGACCCTCCAGAGGGGGCAACAGCCCTTTGATGCCTTTGAGCAGGGTGCTCTTGCCTGCCCCGTTGGGGCCGACCACGGCGGTCAGAGAGCCCCTCTCAAAGGAGCCGGACAGGTGATGAACAGCGGGATGCCGTTCATAGCCCAGGGTCAGGTTATCCAGACGAATGGCCGCACTCATCCCGGCACACCCAGCCAATCCAGGGCCACCGCGACGGCCAGCCACAGGGTTGCGATCAAAACCGCCACCACGGCCAGCCGCTGCCCGACGCCCCAGGCAAAGGGGGAGATGGGCAGATCGGTGTCATGCTCTGTTTCGGTCTGCGACGGCACGGTCAGGTTCATACTGAAAATCCTCATCTTTTCGCGCTGACTCAAACAGACTGGCCCGCCGCATAGCCGGAAGACCAAGCCCATTGCAGATTGTAGCCACCCAGATGGCCGGTCACATCTACCACCTCGCCGATAAAGTAAAGCCCTGGTATCGTTCGGCACTCCAGGGTTTGGGCGGAAAGTTCCCGGGTATCCACCCCACCTGTGGTCACTTCAGCGGTTCGATAGCCTTCGCTGCCTGTCGGGATCACGCGCCAATCCTGCACCGCCTGGATCAAAAGGCGCAGGCGGGCATCGGCCACCTCAGCCACACGCCCCCCGATACCCAGCCCCTCCAGCAGGGCCTGGGCCAGACGCCTGGGCAGATGGTTGGTCAATACAGTGACCACCTCCTGGCGAGGATGCATGGCCCGCGCCTGGCGAAACAGCGGCCCCATCTCCACCCCAGGCAGCAGGTTGATGCGCAACTCTCCCCCGCTCTGCCAATAGGAGGAAATTTGCAGCAGTGCGGGACCGCTCAAACCCCGATGGGTAAAGAGCAGGGGCCCGGCAAACCGCACCTTGCCGTAGCGCAGCACGGCCTCGACAGCTACCCCGGCCAACGAGCCCTCTGCCAACCATCCAGCACGGGGCAGCAGCAAAGGCACCAAACCCGGACGCGGAGGCACCAGAGAGAGCCCCCAGCGGCGGGCCAGACGGTGGCCCCAATCCGTGGCCCCCAGTTTGGGAAAGGAGAGTCCCCCGGTCGCCACCACCAGGGACGAACAGGAGAATGGGCCCGCTTGGCTCTGCAGGAGATAACCATCGGCCAACCGTTCCACCTGCCCAACCGGATTGCCCAGGCTGAAGGCAACCTGGGCGGTTCGGCACGCTTCCACAAGCAGGTTGACCACCTGTTGCGCAGAACCCAGGCAAAAATATTGCCCCCCCTGACGCTCTTCGACGGCAATGCCCGCCTGCGCCAGACGGCGCAACATCGCCTGGGCATCGAACTGGCGCAGGGCGGCGAGGCAAAAACCCGGGTGCTCGGAAAGATAGCAGGATTTGTCCAGGTTGCGGTTGGTGACGTTGCAATGGCCCCCCCCGGAAACACGGATCTTGGCACCCGGTTGGGGCATATGGTCCACCAGCAACACCCGGCGTCCGCGTCGACCCGCCTCGCTGGCACACATCAAGCCCGCCGCCCCGGCACCCAGCACAATCACATCCCAATGGACGGGAAAAGTCATCGGTTTTCCAACAGGCCGCGCATCACCCCAACCGATTCAAAAACCGTTTGCGAAACCGGACTCCCAACCCTTCGGCAATCTGCCGGCAGGCCTCCATATCCACCCCTTCCAGCCCCTCCACCGCCGTCGCCGTCACCGAGGGCACATGGGCCTGCACGCAGCGCAAAAAATCCAGCACCGCCGCATAGGAACCGGGCAGGGAGGGTAACGTGTGGCGCTGGTAAACCTCCTCGTTCTGGGCATTCAAGGAGACGGAAACCGCATCAATCAAACCTTTGAATTGTGGGGTGATATCTCTCCGATAGACGCGATTGGCCAGGCCGTCGGTATTGATACGAATCGGAATGCTGCTCTGCTTTTTAATCTCCCGCGCCACCGTCAACAAGGTCTGCAAGGCCAGGGTTGGCTCGCCATATCCGCAAAAAACGATCTCTTGGTAGGCGGAAAAATCCCCCATGGCCGCCAACACCTCTGCCGCAGAGGGGTTGCGTGTCAGGGTCAGATCATACTGGTGGACAATGGGCGCCACCCACTTGGGGCAAAAATGACAGCGCAGGCTGCACCCCCGGCTGATGTTGAGATACAGGCCGGAACCGATGGCATAGGCCAAGGTGGGCTGCCCCGTGACCACAGAGGGAGTGCCGTCACCCTGTGCCAGACCCGTCGGACGCAAAAAACGCTCATAGTTGGCCGTGGTCACCTCGGCCACCTGCTCCACCGAAATCCCGCGTACCTGGGCCAACGTTTCAGCAACCCGCACCACCCAGGCGGGTTCGTTGCGTTTGCCCCGCATGGGCAGCGGTGCCAGATAGGGGGCATCGGTCTCAATCAGGAGAGACTCCAGGGGAATGTGCCGGGCCACATCCCGCAAAGCATCCGCATTTTTGAAGGTAAGCACACCGGAAAAGGAGAGATGGAGCCCCTGCGCAATCCCCCACTGCCCCATCTCCAGAGAGCCGGTAAAACAGTGCAAAACACCACCCCGTGGCGGCAGCCCCTCTGCTTCGATGATCCGCCGGGTTGCCTCCTCCGCCTCTCGGGTGTGGATGATCAATGGCAAATCCAGCACCTTGGCCGCATGGATATGGTCACGAAAAGCCGCCTCCTGCTGCTCTTTCTCGCTAAAATTATAATGAAAATCAAGACCTGTCTCCCCTACGGCGACCACGTGGGCGTGGCTGGCCGCTGCCACAATGGCCGCCACCCCACCGCCCGCACTGGCGTCGTTGCGCTCATGCGCGGGGTGGCCGGCCACACCTTCCCCCGCATAGTGTGGATGCGTTCCCACACTCACAGAAACCCCCGGAAACCGCTCGGCAATGGCCAGCAACGATGGCACTGCCGTCAACCGGGTGGCAATCGTGTTGATCCAGCGCACCCCCGCCGCTCCGGCACGCTGCATGACGGCGTCCAAATCTCCACTGAAATCGGGATAATCCAAATGCGCGTGGCTGTCCGCAAAAACGGGGCCACCCCTCTGCGCCTGCTGTTTTCCCGCTTCATGATGCACAGGAAAAGAACTCATGGGGTGTCTGTACCCTCCTGGGCAGGCTTGGCGGATGCACGTCGGCGACGCCGTCTTTTGCGCGCCGGCACAGCCTGACCTTCGGTGCCCTCCGCTGCGGATGCGGGCCCGGATCCGGCCATGGGCTGCGCCTTAACCGGCTCCGGGGTTGGCTCTGGATCGACCATCCCCCGCGCCCGGTTCGCCTCTGGCCGCTCTCCCCCCCCCCTGGCCACAGGGGGTGCCGGTCGGGAATCCCGGCTCCTGCCCTGCGCAGACCGGGAGGGGCGTGCCTCCTGACGGGGTGCTGCCTCCTCCAGAGGAGGTTCCCCTCCTGCATCCGGCAGGGACGGCGCAGAGGAAAAGGACTCCCCCTCCCCGACGTGCAGATCACAGCGGGCACAACAGGCCCGTGAACCATCCGCCAACTGCATCTCCACCGTGCCCGTCAAGGGGTGTACGGCACAGACCACCCCCTGCCGCCCATCCAGGGTCTGCACCGTCTGCTTCAATTTGGGCAACCCCTCGCGCAGGGCTTGATAGGTGCCGTTTTCATACTCCAGACAGCAGAGCAAACGGCCACAGACACCGGAAATCCCTTCGGGATTCAGCGAGAGATCCTGGTTTTTCGCCATGCGCACAGAGACCGGATGAAAGCGGTGCAGATGGGCGGTACAGCAAAACTCCCGCCCGCACAGACCAAGCCCGCCCAGCAATTTGGACTCATCCCGCACCCCAATATGACGCATCTCCACCCGCACCTTGAGGTGACTGCCCAAAATCCGCACCAGTTCACGAAAATCCACCCGATTCTCTGCGGTGAAGGAGATCAACACCCGGTTGCCCCCCGCCAGATAATGCACCCTGGAAAGGCGCATGGGCAACTGCAACTCCTGGATTTTGGCCCGACAAAACTTTCTGGCCCGCGCTTCCAGGACGACACGTCCATCCGTTTCGTTGTCGGGATCCAGGAAGCGACGCTCCGCATCGGACAAAACACGGGCTATTTTTGCAAACCCCCCCGTAAAAGCAGGCTCGTGTACCGCCGACTCTTCCCCGCGTGTCTCCAACACAAACACCACCAGACCGACCGCCTCCTCCTCCTCTGTGCTGCCCAGCAGGAGCACGGCATCACCCACCTTGATCTCCCGAACGGCAGAGAGAAACCGATACACCATGCCGGTCTCCGCCACTCGGACCCCAACCAAACGGCTTGTTTTCCGACCGCCGCCCCCCTCCTTGGCCGAGGTACTCTCCCGAGGTGCCGTCGCCTTGCCGGAGGTCGACGCTTTTGCCGCCGCCATCGCCGGGCGCGGCGCAACCGACGGAGAGGCAGGCCTCCCCGTACCAGGCTCACCCACCGGCACTGCGGGCAATGGCTCTTTTTCTGGCGTCACAGTATCATCCCCATTGTGTTCCCTTGCACCCTGTCACCGTCAGTAGTCGGCCCCCTGAAGGCGGGCCAAACGGATAAAAACCGCTTCCAACACCAAACGATGATTCAAGTTGATAGCCACCGTCTGTCGCAACACACCATCCACCCACAAAACCACCTTGAGCCACGCTTCAGCCCTCTGCCGATCATCCAACGAATTGGCGTGGGTGACGGTGCCATGCAGACGCTCCTGCAACCATGCTTTCAACAAAACCGCCACCAGGGCAAACCGCTCCGGGGCACTCCACTGCCCGGCCAACAGGGAGAGTTGACCCAGGCTGGAGGTGGGCAGTGCCGCCATCTCCTGGAAAAATTGTTGGCGCAACGCCGGCAGTTCCCCCTGACTGAAGGCCAGGGAGCGTCCCACATCGCCCCCCCCGGCTGCCACCGCATCCGCCAAAGTGGCAGCAGACAACGGGGTCAGGTTTGTCAGGATCTGCCGAACTTCCCCCGGTGTCAACCGGGCAAAGCGGGTTTTCAGACAACGGGAGCGAATGGTGGGCAACAGTTTACCCGGTTGCCGCGTCACCAGAATCAGCAATGAACGGGGAGGGGGCTCTTCCAGGGTTTTCAGGAGTGCGTTGGCCGCCGCCTCGTTCATGAGGGCCGCATCATCCACGGTCGCCACCTTCCAGGGGGCTTCCAGCGGGGTCAGGGCAAAAAAACCGGCCAACTGCCGCACCTGGTCCACGCCAATGCGGGTTTTCCCCTCTCCCATGCCCACCGGGATCCAGTCTCCATGGTTGCCCTGGGCCACCTTGCGACAGACAGGGCATTGACCACAGCCGGACTCCCCTCCACCGCTCTTGTTGCGGCAAAAAAGGGCCTGAATAAAGGCAGCCGCCACCGTGGCCTTGCCGACACCGGGTGGACCAAAAAAGAGATGGGCGTGGCCCGGACGGTTGGAAGCCACAACCTGCCGCAAATGGGCCAACACCCCGGTATGGCCGATGATGTGCTCAAGCGTCGGAAAAAAGGTCACCCAGTGCCACCCCAATCTGCTGTTCCACCTGCTCCGGGCTCTGATTGGCGTCGATGAGACGGATCCGCCCTGGCGACTCTGCGGCCAAGGCATGAAAGCCCTCCCGCACCCGCTGGTGAAAAGCCAGGCTCTCCTGCTCAAACCGGCTTTCCAGATGGCTCCGGCCAGAACGCTGCAAGCCAATCTCCGGAGGCACATCCAACAACAGGGTCCGATCCGGCAGCAGCGGACCCAGTGCCCAATCGTGCCAATGGTGCAGCAGGGCCAGATCCATCCCCCGACCATGACCCTGATAGGCCAGGGTGCTGTCCAGAAAACGATCGCACAACACCCAACTGCCCCGCTGCAAGGCAGGGGCGATCACCTGCCGCACATGCTCGATGCGTGCGGCCAACATCAGGAGGAGCTCCGTTTTGTCCGTCATCTCTCCCGGTTGCCCCTGCACCAGCAGACGACGCAGCGCCTCGGCGAAGGGACACCCCCCCGGCTCACGGGTGGTCACAACATCCCGCCCCTCCCCGCGCAAACGGTGCGCCAACCGGGCCAGCTGGCTGCTCTTGCCCGCCCCCTCCCCCCCTTCAAAGGTGATCAAACGGCCCACCGGAGGCCTGCCCGTGAGGCGACTCACCGCGCCGACCCAGGGTCGGCGCGTCCACCGGCGCGGGCCGATGGATGCCGTTGATAACGGTCGACGTTGGCCTCATGTTCGGCCAGGGTTTTGGAAAAGGCGTGCAGACCCTCCCCACGGGCGACAAAATAGAGATCCTCCACCTGCTCCGGGTGCAGGGCCGCCTGGATGGCGGCTTTTCCTGGGTTGCAAATGGGGGTGGGCGGCAAACCCAACCGGGTATAGGTATTGTAGGGAGTGGGTTCTTTCAAATGTTTTTTGGTCAGGTTGCCATCATAAGTCGCGCCGCCCGCCCCCTGCAGAATGCCATAAATCACCGTGGGATCACTTTGCAGACGCATTTTTTTGTGCAAACGATTATGAAAAACGGCGGAAATCCTGGCCCGTTCCGACGCATGCCCGGTCTCCTTCTCGATGACAGAGGCCAAAATCAACACGTCGACCGGTGTCCAGCCCAGGGTACGCACCGGCGAAGGGTTTTCCCCCTGCAAAGCCAGCTGCCACTGCTCGTTCAAAACCTGTTGGGCCTGTTTCACCATGCGGGCCAGCATCTCCTGGGCGGTATCCTGCCTGCGATAGTGGTAGGTGCTGGGAAACAACCACCCCTCCAGGGTGCGGGCCTGGGGCACCCCCAGTTTTTTGGGCATCTCCGGATCTGCCAGCAGCTCTTCCACCCCACGCCAACCCAGGGCATGCATCCGGGTTCCGATCTCTGCCACCGTCACCCCTTCCGGGACCACCAGCCGATGGACCACCTGATCGCCGGCGATCAACCGGGTCAGGAGCACCGCCGGAGTCTCCCCGACTGCAAAGGCATACTCACCCGCCTGAATGCCGGGCCCCTGGGTAATGCCATCCGGGGAGAGGCGCAGGCGACGCCAGCGGGTCAGGAGGATAAACCAATGGGCATCCGACACCACCCCTTGTTGTGCCAAGGTTTCGGCGATGCGCGCCAGCGGCCAGCCCCGCTCGATCTCCAGCACCACCGCAGCAGGCAGCGGCCTCTGCAGGAATCGGTAAAAGTCCAGGGCAGCCCCGCCTCCGGCCAGAAAACCCAACAAAAGCACGACCCAGAGCCACCGCCGCCTCTTGCGAGGCGGGCCGGGCCCCTCCCCTTCGGTATCCGCTGCGGGATCCGGAGGAACAACGGGCGCGCCACCCGGTGGGGTCTCTGGGTTGGCAGCGGGAGGAATCAATGGAAACGCTTCAGCAACAGGGAGGCATTGGTGCCCCCAAAGCCAAAGGAGTTGGACAGGGCATAATCCAGATGGGCCTGCCGGGCGGTATGAGGCACATAATCCAGATCGCAGAGAGGATCCGGATTATCCAGATTGATGGTCGGCGGGACGACCTGATGGTACAGAGTCAACGCGGTGAAGATGGCCTCCACCCCGCCTGCCGCGCCCAGCAAGTGACCGGTCATGGATTTGGTCGAGGAGACCATCAGCTTTTTGGCATTCTCCTGGCCAAACACCGTCTTGACCGCCTCGGTCTCCACCACATCCCCCTGCGGGGTCGATGTGCCATGGGCGTTGATATAGCCAACCATCGAGGGATCCACCCCCCCATCCTGAAGAGCGGCCAGCATACAGCGCACGGCGCCCTCCCCATGGGGTTCCGGGGCGGTGATATGGTGGGCATCCCCGGACATGCCATAGCCCACCACCTCGGCATAGATGCGCGCCCCCCGTTGCATGGCCGACTGCCGCTCTTCCAGAAACACCACCCCTGCGCCCTCTGCGATGACAAACCCATCCCGGTCCCGATCCCAGGGGCGGGAGGCCTGCTGGGGTGCCTCGTTGCGCAAGGTCAACGCCTTGGCCGCTGCAAAACCACCCACCGCCAACTCACAGGTGGCCGCCTCTGCCCCACCCGCCAGCATGGCATCCGCTTCGCCCCGCTGAATCATGCGGGCGGCATCCCCAATGGCATGGGTACCGGTGGCACAGGCCGTCACCACCGCATGATTGGGGCCCCGCAAACCGTGCCGGATGGCCACATGGCCGGAGATCAGGTTGATCAAGGACATGGGAATAAAAAAGGGGGAGATGCGACTGGGCCCGCGGGCTTGCAATGCCATGGCCTGGTTTTGGATGGCTGACAGGCCACCGATCCCGGAGCCGATCATCACCCCGACCCGGTGCGCATTGGCATCTGTGCACAAAAACCCTGCGTCGTCCCAGGCCATTTGCGCGGCAGCGACACCAAACTGCATGAAGAGATCCATTTTTTTGATCTCTTTTTTCGGAATCCAGGCTTCCGCCTGAAAATCCCGGCATTCGCCGGCAACGCGGGAATCATATTCGGTTGCATCAAACCGGCTGATCGGCCCGATACCCGACCGCCCTGCCAACAACCCGGACCAGGTCACATCGGTGCCCAGGCCCAACGGGGTCACCAGACCCAAACCGGTAATCACCACACGACGATTCACGCTTTTGTTCTCCCGAAATCAGGTGAAAGAGACCCTCAGGATGGCAGATGCTCCTCGATGTAGAGGATGGCCTGTTTGACCGTGACGATTTTTTCTGCCGCCTCGTCCGGGATCTCACAGCCGAACTCCTCCTCCAAGGCCATGACCAGCTCCACGGTATCCAGGGAGTCGGCACCCAAATCATCGACAAAATTGGCCTCCTCCGTCACTTGACCCGCATCCACACCCAACTGCTCGACCACAATCTTTTTGACCCGTGCCGCGATATCGCTCATGAATATAACCCTCAAACCAAAACCTGCGCCAAAGAAACAGAACCCCCCCGACCGGCAGGGATTCACCGGTAATACACACCATCACTGTGCAGCGGCCGCATCCGAGAGGCCAAACGACTGTTCTATCCCATATACATCCCACCGTTGACGTGAATCGTCTCACCGGTGATATAGCGGGCCTCTGCCGACGCCAGGAAGGCCACCGCGTGGGCCACATCTTCCGGTTCCCCTGCCACACCCAACGGGATACGGGCAAGGATAGCCTCTCTGGCCTTGGAATTCAACTTGTCGGTCATGGCGGTCCGAATAAATCCGGGAGCCACACAATTGACCGTGATATTCCGGGAGGCCACTTCCAGGGCCACACTCTTGGCAAAACCCTCCAGGCCTGCCTTGGCCGCCACATAGTTGCCCTGTCCGGCATTGCCGGTGTGCCCGACCACCGAGGTGATGTGAATGATGCGCCCGTAACGGGCCTTCATCATGGGGCGCAACACCATCTGGGTCAGGCGGAAGACGCTGTGCAGGTTGACTTCCATGACCCGCTGCCACTCCTCCTCTTTCATCCGCATGACCAGATTGTCGCGGGTGATGCCCGCATTATTGACCAGAATATCGACACGGCCAAACCGTTCCAGGGTCAAATTCACCGCCTCGGTCACACAGGGGCGGGAAGAGACATCGGCCTCGTAGGCCTCCGAGTCGGGAGAGAGGTGCCGAATCTCCTCCAGGGCTTCCAGAATGCGGATGGACTCATTGCTGAGGAGCACCAAGCGGGCACCCCGGCGAGCCAACTCCCGTGCGATAACCCGACCGATACCGCTACTGGAGCCGGTGACAATGGCGACGCGATCCTTCAACATAACCCGGCTTCCCCCTTTTTGGAAGTCATTTTGATCGTTCTGCACAGAAAGGCTGCGCCCATGCTGGATACCCTGTTGACCCTGGACCCGGAAAGCCTCGTTTTAACAGCCAACCGCCGGCTCTCCCGCACGTTGACCCGTTTGCTGGATCAGCAACGGTGCGCCGACGGGGCAACCGTCTGGCCGACACCCTCCATACTGCCCCTGGCGGTCTGGCTGGAGCAGTGTTGGGCGCAGCGGCTGGACCAGCGGGAAGTGCACCCCTCTCCTCCCCGTTCCCCGCCCCTGACCCTGCTCACTCCGTGGCAGGAGCGGCTGCTTTGGGAAAAAATCATCGCCGCATCCGCCACCGGAGGGACGCTGCTGCGGGTGGCAGAGGCGGCCAAAAACGCCCAGAAAGCCTGGAATCTGCTCCAGGAGTGGCAGCTCACCCTGACCGAGGCCGATCTTTGCGATCAGGAGGATGCCACCGCTTTTTACGCCTGGTCCAACCAATTTGCAAGCCTTTGCCGCAAACGGGGCTGGCTGGAGCGGGCCCGTTTGCCCATCATCCTGTCGCAACACCTGCGCCAACCGGAGCACGGCGGGTGGCTGCAACGGCCCAAACGGCTCATTCTGGCCGGATTTCAACCCCGCTCCGACGGTACTCTGCACACCCCCAACCTGGAGCTCCTGTTTGCCGAACTGCGCCGGGCCGGTTGCATCATTGAGACAAAAAATCTGGAAAAACCGGTCGGGCAGGCCACGCGGATGCGTTGCGCATCCCGCGAAGCCGAATGGATGGGGGCCGCTCTGTGGGCCAGAAACACCCTCAGCCGGCAGGGCGACCGCAGGATCGGCATCGTCGTGCCCAACCTGGAAAAATGGCTGCCCCAGGTGGTGGATCATTTCACCCGCACCCTCTATCCGGGCAGCAATCCCAACCATCTGGACCCCCGTGGCAAAACCTTCAATGTCTCCCTGGGGGCCCCTCTGCTGGAAGTTCCCATGATCCACACCGCCATGCTGCTGCTGCGATTGGGCCAGGGCACCCTCTCCCTGACCCATTACAGCACGCTGCTGCACGCACCCTTCTGGCACGGCGGTCAGAGCGAGTTTTCCGCCCGCAGCCTGCTGGACAGCCGTTTGCGGCGTCAGGGCGTGCTGGAGATTCGCCTCAACGCCCTGCGCCGCGCCGCCAGTCGGGGCGACCGGGAGGCTCCCCCCTGCCCGCTGCTGGCCACAACCCTGGCATCGTTCATGACCCTCTTGGCCGAGTCCGACCGGGAAAATCCGACGGAGGAAGAGAGGGAAGGGCTGCGTGGGCGCACCCCCCCCCTGCCCCCCAGCCATCCTTCCCAATGGATCGAACGCTTTTCCCGCTGGCTCTCCCACCTGGGCTGGCCCGGAGAGAGCCCTTTGAACAGCGGCGAATACCAGTTGATCACCGCCTGGCAGGAGGCCCTGGCCCGGTTTGCCACCCTGGACAAGGTGAGCGGCCCCCTGCCCCTGAGCGAAGCACTGACACTGCTGGAACGCATACTGGCCGAGAGCACCTTTCAACCCGCCGCCGATGAGGCACCGATCCAGATCATGGGCCTCCTGGAGGCCGTGGGAGAGTCCTGCGACGATCTGTGGATCACCGGCCTTGCCGCCGAGGAGTGGCCGCCCCCGTTGGCCCCCAACCCCTTTTTGCCCATCGCCTGGCAACGCCGTCACGGCCTCCCCCAAACCTCTTTTGCCCAGGAGGCGGCCTATCACGAGGGGCTCTTCCAGGGAGTTATGCGATCGGCGGAACAGATTGTCTGCAGCTTTGCCAGCCGCGTCGATGAGCAACCCCAGCACCCCACCGCCTGCATCGCCGCTCTGCCGGACCATCCGGGGGATGCGGGGGACGACGGCACACCCTGGCTGGATTACAATCGGATCCAGTGGGACGCCGCCCGGATCCAGCGGCATCCCGATGCCCATGGCCCCCCCTATCCGACGACCCAGGGCAGCTCTGTCGGAGCCGGGGTGTTGCAATCCCAGGCGCTCTGTCCTTTTCAGGCCTTCGCCCGCTTCCGTCTGGGCGCCGAGTCACGCCCGGAACCCATACCCGGACTGGATGCCTCTCAACGGGGGCAAATTGTCCATGCGGCACTGACCCAGCTGTGGCAGCACCTCAAAGAGGAAGCACTCCCCCTGCACACTCTGCCCAGTACCGACAATCCCCTGGTGCAAGCGGCGGTGCGGAAAAGCCTGGAACAGGCCGCCCAGCGGTGGCCGGAGCCTCTGCACCCCTTTTTCCGCCAACTGGAAGATGCCCGCCTGAATCGCCTGCTGGAGGCCTTTCTGGAACTGGAAAAGGAGCGCGCTGTTCCCTTTACCGTCATCGAGCAGGAGCGGGAACGACTGTTGACCCTGGGGGGGTTGCCCCTGCGGCTGCGCATGGACCGCCTGGACCGTCTGCCCGATGATTCCCTGGTGATCCTGGATTACAAGACAGGCGCCGCCCGACCCGCCGACTGGTTTGGCGAGCGGCCCCGCGACCCCCAATTGCCCCTCTATCTGCTGGCCCAGACAGAGGCGGGTGCGCAGAATGTGGCGGCCCTGGCCTTCTGCCAACTGCAGGCCGGAGCCTGCCGTTTCAGCGGCTTGAGCAGCCGGGAGGGGGTACTCCCCCAGATGGAATCGTTGCAAAACCATGCCCCCGAAGGTTTGGACTGGCGGGGGATGATCGACCAGTGGCGTGTGGTTCTCACGGCTCTGGGGGAGCGCTTTGTCGGCGGCGAGGCCCAGGTGGATCCCCTGCCCGCTGCCTGTCGCTATTGTGAGCTGCCCCCCCTCTGTCGCCACCATGAACAGCACCCCTCCCCTGTTGGGGAAGAGGAGGAATCCCCATGAGCCACCCCCTGGCAGATGCCCAAGCCCGTGCCACAGCCCTGGATCCCGCAGGTTCGTTTATCGTCCAGGCCCCCGCCGGCTCCGGCAAAACCGGCCTGTTGACACAACGTTTTTTGCGTCTTTTGGCCCTGGTCAACCAGCCGGAGGAGCTGGTTGCCATCACCTTTACCCGCAAGGCGGCGGCGGAGATGCGCCATCGCATCATCGCCGCCCTGCAATCCGCCAGTGGCCCACCGCCGGACGGGGAGGATCCCTTTGCCCACCACACCTGGCACCTGGCAGAGAGGGCCCTGCGGCGCGACCGGGAGCAGGCCTGGCAACTGCTGGAAAACAGCGGTCGCCTGCGGGTGTTGACCATGGATGCCCTCTGCGCCCACATCACCCGGCAGTTGCCGATTTTATCCCGACTGGGGGGGGATTTGGACATTCTGGACGATCCCTGGGAGGCCTATCAATGGGCCGCCCGCGCCACCCTGGAGAGCGGCAAGGAGGCCAACCGCTGGGGTGCTGACCTGGCCACCCTGTTGGATCATCTGGACAACCATCGCCCCAAAGTGGAGAGCCTGCTGGCCCAGATGCTGGCCCGTCGCGAGCAATGGCTGCGCCACGTCACCCTGGCGGGTTCCACCTCGGCGCGCCCCCAACTGGAAGCGGTGTTGCGGCAGGTGATCCACGACGGCCTGCATGCCGTGGAGCAGCGGCTCTCTCCCCTGGAGATGGAGGAGATCGGGTATTTGATGACCTTTGCGGCCAACAATCTCCGTCGCAGCCATCCCCAATCCCCCCTGACCCGTTGCCAGGCAGAGTTTCCCTCTGCCGACCCGGAACAGTTGGAACAGTGGCTGGCCGTGGTGGAATTTTTACTGACCAAAAAGGATGAGTGGCGCAAACAAGTGATTGTCAGCAATGGTTTTCCCCCCGCCAGTCAGGCCCGTTCCCCGGAGGAGCGGGCCCTGTTTGCGGAGATGAAGGCGTGTACCCTCTCCCTGCTGGAAATTCTCTCCCAAAAAACGGGTCTGCGGGAGGCCCTGGCCACCCTGCGTCTGCTGCCCCCTCCCCACTATACCGATGGACAATGGCGCATTTTGCAAGCGCTGCTGCATCTGCTGCCCATGGCGGTGGCCCAGTTGCATCTGCGCTTCCAGGAGTGGGGAAAGGTGGATTTTACGGAGATCAGCATGCGGGCCGGGACAGCGCTGGGGGAGACCGACAGCCCCACCCAGCTGGCCCTGAAACTGGATTATCAAATCAAGCATCTGCTGGTGGATGAATTTCAGGATACCTCCCAGGGCCATTTTCGTCTGCTGGAGCGGCTGACCGGCGGTTGGAGCGGAGAGGATGGACGCACCTTGTTCGTGGTGGGTGACCCCATGCAATCCATCTATCGCTTTCGCGAGGCGGATGTGGGGCTGTTTCTCCGGGCCCAGCAGCAGGGCATCGGCATGATTGCCCTGCAACCCCTGGCATTGACGGTCAATTTTCGCTCCCAGGCCGGCCTGGTGGCATGGGTCAATGAAACCTTTGCGCCCCTGTTTCCCCAGGAGGAGGCCATCGATGTGGGGGCGGTCCCCTTTCATCCTGCGGTGGCCGTGCAGCCCCCCCTGGCCGGAGCCGTTGTGACGGTACAACCCCTGCTGGGCGACGCCTGCCAGGAGGAGGAGGCGGCCCAGGTGGTGGCGCTGGCCCGGCAAGCCCGCCAGGCCGGCGAACAGACCGCCATTCTGGTGCGTGCCCGCTCCCATTTGCAGCATATCCTGCCCGCCTTGCAGCAGGCTGGGTTGCGTTATCAGGGCATCGATCTGGAATCCCTGAGCCATTCCATGGTGATTCAGGATCTCTTTTCCCTGACCCGCGCCCTCCTCTGTCCGGCCGATCGGCTCGCCTGGTTGGCGGTTTTGCGTGCCCCCTGGTGTGGCCTCTCCCTGGCGGATCTGACCGCCCTGAGCCCCTGGAGCCCTGAACAGCCCCCCACCACCCTCTGGGAGCGGATCCAGGCGGCAGACGACATCCCGTTGAGTGCGGAGGGTCAACAGCGTTTGCAGCGGCTCAAGGAGGTGCTGGAGAGCTCCATCCGGCTCAGGCAGCGCTGCAACGCCTTTCCGGGCAGCGGCACGTTGCGTTTTTGGATCGAGCAGACCTGGCAGGCCCTGGGGGGGGCGGCCACGGTGCCGGACCCACGGGGATTGGGGGATGCCCAGCGTTTTTTTGCCCTGCTGGCCGCCAGCGAACGGGGTGGCACCCTGCCGGATCTGCCGACCTTTGCCAGAAGGGTGGCCTCCCTCTATTCGGGGGTGGATGAAGAGGCGGACGGCGGATTGTGGGTGATGACCATTCACAAGGCCAAGGGGTTGGAGTTTGACACCGTGATTGTGCCCGGTTTGGGACATGCCCCCCGGGGCGAGGAGAGAAGGTTGCTGGCCTGGATGGAACATCCGGCCGGGCTGCTTTTGGGACCGCTGAAACGGGTGGATCAGGAGCAGGATGATCCCATTCACACCTTTATCCGCCACACCGAGAAGCGCAAGGCCAGCCTGGAGGCGGGACGCCTGCTCTATGTGGCGGTCACCCGTGCCCGTCGGCATCTCCATCTTTTGGGTCACGTCAAAGAGGCCGACAGCCCGCCCGCATCGGCTTCCTTTTTGCATGCGTTGTGGCCCCGTGTGCATGGGGCGTTTGCCCAACTCTCCCCCTCCCCGCCGCCGCCCGCCCCGGCTCAAACCGCAACCGGGGGTACGTTGCGGCGGTTGGCATCGGGATGGGTGCCACCGCCACCGCCTCCCCCCTTGCGTGCCCAGGTTGTGGAGGCCCCCCTCGAAGAGGAGCCGGTCCTGTTTGAGTGGGCCGGGGAAACCGTGCGGTTGGTGGGGATTGTGGTCCACCGTTTCCTGCACATCATGGCCCAGGAGGGGGTACATCTCTGGACGCCAGCGCGCATTGAGAGCCGCCGGGCAGCCATCACCGCCCATCTGGAACGGCTGGGGGTGCCCCAGGAACCCCTGGCCATGGCCACCGGGCTGGTCAGCAGTGCGCTCTTGAAAACGGTGGCGGACCAGCGGGGGATGTGGATTTTGGACAATCGGCACCACCAGGAGGCCGCCTCCGAGCTGGCCTTGACCGGTATCCTCCAGGGCCGGGTGCAGCGACTGGTGTTGGACCGCACCTTTGTGGATCAAGAGGGCGTGCGTTGGATCGTCGATTTCAAGACCAGCCTGCACCAGGGGGGGGATCTGCCGGCCTTTTTGGACAATGAGCAGATCCGCTATCGGGAGCAGATGCACCGTTATGCCACCTTGATGCAGCGGTTAACCGCCCATCCCATCCGCCTGGGACTCTATTTTCCCATGCATGCGGGTTGGCGAAGTTGGGAAATATCCTAAAAATATGGAAAAAAACGTGCAACGCATGCATGAACGCCTATTTGATGGATGACATCAATCTGTGATTGACAAGGGGGGTGCCTCCTTGGTAGCATGTCCACGGTGCCATTGTGGTTGTGTCCGTCGGGCTGGGTGCGACCGGGTGTTGGTGTGGAAGGGGGGCGTTTTTGGTTGGATCTGTTGTGGGAGACACTCCGAGGGTCTCTTTGTGGGCTGCTTGTTCCTAATCACCGTCCGAATGCAGGAGTTTTTTTGATGAAAAAGCTGGTTCACCACACCCAACAGGCTGGTTTCACCCTGATTGAAATCGCCATTGTGCTCATCATCATCGGTCTGTTGCTCGGCGGTATCCTCAAGGGGCAGACCATGGTCAAAAACTCCAAGATCAAACGAATCGCTGCCGATTCACAGTCCTTCATCGCCGCCGCCAACGCCTATGTGGACTCCTACTGGGCACTGCCCGGCGATGATCTCTC
>JADGCE010000024.1 GCA_015229095.1 Magnetococcales bacterium
TCGACGCTGGAGGCCGACAGATGGCTGATCTCGCCGGCAGCGGTCTGGCTCCGTTCGGCCAGCTTGCGCACCTCCGCCGCCACCACGGCAAAGCCCTTGCCATGCTCACCGGCCCGGGCCGCTTCGATGGCGGCATTCAGGGCCAACAGATTGGTCTGCCGGGCAATCTCTTCGATAATACCGATTTTGGAGGCGATCTCCCGCATGGCCTGCACGGCCTCGCCCACCGCCACCCCACCCTCTGCGGCATCCTTGGCGGCCTTTTGAGAAATGGTCTGGGTGGTGTTGGCGTTGTCGGTGTTTTGCTGAATATTGGAGGACATCTCCTCCATGGAGGAGGAGGTCTCTTCGATGGCAGCGGCCTGCTGGGTGGCGCCCTGGGAAAGCGTTTGCGCCGTATCGGAAATCTCGGCACTGCCGACGGCGACCTGCTCGGCTGCAGACGATACCTCACCGATCACCTCGCGCAACTTGTCTGCCATGGATGACATACCCACCAACAGTTGCCCCAGTTCGTCCTGACGCTGCACATCGACACGAATCGTGAGATCGCCGGTGGAGAGCCGCCCCAATATGCCCACACAAGTTTTCAAGGGTTCGGTGATGCTGCGGGTGATCCAATAAGCGACAACAACACCGAGCGCAACAACAAGCAATCCTGTGATCAGCAATATACGAGCAAGCATCTCCGATGTTTCAACAACATGCACCAATTTTTTTGCTGCCTCATCCACCTGATCTTTGCGTAATGGTTCCAGGGCGTTCCTCAATTTGCCGGAATCCTTGTCAAACGCCTCCATCACGACATCACCCGCTTCCTTGCTCTGCCCATAAGCCTCGACCATTTTTTTGCCTGTGTTGAGCAGTTTTTCAAATTCACTGCGAATTTCGTCTATTCGACGCAGTCCCTCCGGGTTATGTTCTTCCGTAAACATTTTTTGAAACCCGTCAATCCCCCCACGCACGCCTTTGGCAAATTCCATGGCCTCCTGTACCGCACCGGGATTCCCCGTCAGGGATGCGTCGGTAAAAAACTGCTGGACTGCATTGACATGGCCAGACATCTGTTCCGCCGTGATGGCAAAGGGAACGCTCTCGTCGCGCACTTGTACCGCCAGCCTTTCCACATTTTTCACCTGGACCCAAAAAAAACCGAATGCGATGCAAACAGCCATGAGCACTGCGGAAAAACCCAAACTCAACCGGACCCCAATTCGCAGATTGTTCATCATCGCACGCCCTCCCAGAAGGATCTAAGCAGAACTTTTATTGTTTAACAAGAATCTAAAGATACGTGATCGCCCCGAACTCCCTCCAGCCTTTTTGATGAGTGTGTGTTGACATGCAAAAATTTTTGCCAGGGTCTGGGGTGCGTCATGGCCCCCAGTGCCCCCAGTGGGTGTCCAGAGGGCAAAACCCTCTGGTGGGGTTCGGAGCAAAGCACCGAAACGAGTGGCAGGGGCTTTCGCCCCGCACCCCACCAGAAGGGAACAATCCCCTCCTGAACCTCCCTGACAATTTTACATTAAATTATATGTAGAAAATCGGCACACCCAAAGAAGCCGCCTGATCAGGCTGTGCCGTTTGACTAGGAAGAGAGATGCTACCGGGGCTTGGGGATGGAAACCACCCCCAACGCCCCATAGGAACGCAAGCAGACTACAGGAATGACTGTACCGTCGCTTGCGTCCAGGCCAGGAGCCGACCGGGGAAGAGGCCGGTGCCCAACACCACCAAGGCACTGATCAACAGTACCAACTGGTGTGACAACCCCACCTTCACGGCAAACGGCTCGCACGTCGGATCAAAGTAGATAATTTTGACAATGCGCAGATAGTAAAAGGCCCCGATGGCAGAAAAGAGCACGGCGATCACCGCCAGGGTGATCATGCCGGCATGCACCGCTGCCATCAGGACATAGAGCTTGGCGATAAAGCCACCCAGGGGGGGGATGCCCGCCATGGAAAACATGAAGACCGCCATGAGAAAGGCCAACAAAGGACGCTCTTTGGCCAGTCCTGCATAATTCTGGATCTCATCCCCGACCCCACCCTTGTTGAGGACCAGCACCAGGCAGAAGGCCCCCAGGGACATAAAGATATAGATGGCCAGGTAAAAAAGCACCCCCTGCCGACCCAGGGCGTTGTCGGTGATGAGGCCGATGAGCAAAAATCCCACATGGCCGATGGAGGAGTAGGCCAACAGGCGTTTGATGTTGCTCTGGGCAATGGCACCCAGGGAACCGACCGCCAGGGAGATCACCGCCATCACCTGCAACATGGGGCCCCAATGGCCCTGCAGGGTGGCAAAACCCTCGAACAAAACCCGGAAAAAGGCCGAAAATGCAGCAATCTTCGGCATGATGGCGATGAAAGCGGTGACCGGCGTGGGGGCCCCCTCATAGACATCCGGGGCCCACATGTGAAAGGGAGCCGCAGCCACCTTGAAGCTGATGCCGATCACCACAAAGGCCGCCCCCATCACCGCCACCGGGCTGACATGGTCAGCCGCCTTCAGGATGGTCGCCACGTCATGGATCACGGTGGTGCCGGTGGCCCCATAAACCAGGCTGATGCCGTACAACAAAATGCCCGAAGCCAACGAGCCCAGGACAAAATATTTCAGCCCCGCCTCCGAGGAGCGCAGCTGATCCCGTTGATAGGCCGCCAGGACATAGATGGGCAGGGACATCAACTCCAGACCCAGATAGAGCACCAGAAAGCTGCCTGCCGACACCATGGTCATGGCACCCAGCAGGGAGAAGAGCGAAAGGACAAAATATTCACCGCTCTCCAGGGCATGCTGGCGCAAAAAGTCCCCGGCCATGAGCAGGGGGAAGGCCGTCGCCACCAACAGCAGCAATTTCATGAAGCGGGCCAACTGGTCATCGATAAAATGGCCACCCAGCGTGGTGGAGGGGGGCACCCCGGAGGAAAGGCTCACCATCGCGAAGGCCACCAGCGCGATACCGGCGATGGCCCAGGTCGCGATGCGCCCACGGGACTCTTTCCCCAACCAGGCACTCATCAGCAACAGAGTCATGGCCAGCAGCGACAGCCCAATCTCTGGCAACAACAAGACCAATTTTATATCCGGTAGAGGGCTAGCCATTCTCTTTCAGTGCTCCACTGCTGATCTCGTTCGTAAAAACAGGTATTGACGACCGCACCGTCTCCCTGGCCCCTGTCAAAAGAGGGCCAGTGCGGCAGATCCCGCCTTGATGGTGTTTGCTTGAATCAACAACTGCTCCACCGAGGCGTGCATCATGTTTAAAAACGGGGCGGGATAAAAGCCGATCCAGAAGACCAGGATCAGCAGGGGGATGAAGATGGCGATCTCCCGACTGTTCACATCCCGCAGGGCCGCCACTTCGTCGTTGGCCACCACCCCGAACAGCACCTTTTTGAACATCCATAACATGTAGGCGGCTCCCAAAACCAAGCCGGTGGCCGCCACCACCGCCACCCCTTTGTTGGCCAGGTAGGCCCCCAACAGGATCAGGAATTCGCCGATAAAGCCGTTGGTGCCCGGCAATCCCACCGAAGACATGGTGAAGACCATGAAGATCACCGCATAGATGGGCATCCGATGGGCGATACCGCCAAAACGGGCGATCTCCCGGGTGTGCATCCGGTCATAGATCACCCCCACCAACAGGAAGAGGGCCGCCGCCGTGATGCCATGGTTGACCATCTGCAAGATACCCCCCTCCAGCCCCTGCTGGTTGTAGGCAAACAGGCCGATGGTGACAAAACCCATATGGGAGACCGACGAGTAGGCGATGAGCTTTTTCAAATCCTTCTGCATCAAGGCCACCAGGGCGGTGTAGACGATGGCCACCAGGGAGAGGGCGAAGATGAAGGGCACAAAAAAGCGCGAGGCATCGGGCAGGATCGGCAGGGAAAAGCGCAAAAAGCCATAGGCACCCATCTTCAACAGCACCCCGGCCAGGATCACTGAGCCGGCGGTGGGGGCCTCCACATGGGCGTCGGGCAACCAGGTGTGCACCGGCCACATGGGCACCTTGACGGCGAAGGAGGAGAAGAGTCCCAAAAAGAGCCACACCTGCATGGCAAACGAGAAGGGGAGGGCCATCAGGGCTGGAATGGAGAAGGTGTTGCCCTTGTAGCCCATGACCAGAATGGCGATCAGCATCAGCACCGAGCCGGTCAAGGTGTACAGGAAAAATTTGAAGGCCGCATAGACCCGGTTTTTACCGCCCCACACCCCGATCAGCAGGAACATGGGGATCAGCATGGCCTCCCAGAGGATGTAGAAGAGGATAAAATCCAGGGCGCAGAAGACGCCGATGACAAAGCTTTCCAGGGCCAGAAAGGCCACCATGTAGGCTTTGACCTGTTTCTGGATGCTCTCCCAGGAGGCCAGGATGCAGAGGGGCATCAGGAAGGCGGTCAGCAGCACGAAGGGGAGGCTGATGCCATCCACACCCATGCGGTAGGCGATGCCATACGCGGGCAGCCAGGCCACCTCTTCCAGAAACTGGAAGGCCGGCGAGCTGGGATCAAACCCACTCAGCAAACGCAGGCTCAGGAAAAAGGTCACCAGGGTTGTGCCCAGTGCCCAAATGCGGGCTGCCCGATCTCCTTGGATGCCGAAGAACAGAACCAGTGCACCGATCAATGGAAGAAATGTGACCAAACTCAGCATTGCCCAATCGTCCCGCCTGTTGTTAATAGATAACCGTTGCCAGGGGAGCGCGCCAACCGCCCTCTCCCTTTTCGCAGGCCGCTCCGGACGGACCGGGGCGGGCCTGGGGCTCAGGTATACAGTGACATCAAGACCAACACCCCAATCAACATGGCAAAGGCATAGTGATAGACATAACCGGTCTGCAGGGTGCGCAACTGCTGCGCCAACCGCGCACAGACCGCCGCCACCCCGTTCACACAGCCATCGACAATGCCTTCATCGCCGGTATGCCACAACCCCTCACCCACCCGCCTGGCGGTCTGCACGAACAGACGGTCATAGAGGCGGTCAAAGTACCAGGCATTCAGGAGAAACCGGTAGGTTTTCTGGAAATGACCGGCAATGATGGCGGGAAGGCCCGGCATTTTGATATAGAGCAGATAGGCCGCGCTCAAACCGATCAGGAACATGGCAAACGGCGACCATTTGACCCAGGCACTGACATGATGGGCATGCTCCATGGCATCGTGCCCCGGGGCCAGGAAGATGGCCGATTTGAACCAGCCCAGATGGGTCATGGGTGACCCCAACACCCCGGAGAAGAGCGCCCCCAGCGCCAACACCATCAGGGGCAGCAACATGACCCAGGGGGACTCTTTGGCATGGTCATAGCTGTGATGATCGGCGGGATGACCATGGAACGTCATGAAGATCAAACGGAACGAATAGAAGGTGGTCAGCACGGCGGCGGCCATCCCCAGCACCCATGCCAGGGTGCCCACCGGCGTATGGGCCGCATAGGCCGCCTCCAGGATGGCATCCTTGGAATAGAAGCCGGCCAGATAGGGAAAGCCGGTGAGGGCCAGGGTGCCGATCATCATCACGGTATAGGTGATGGGAATCTTTTTCCGCAGACCGCCCATCTTGCGCATATCCTGCTCATGGTGCATGGAGTAGATCACCGCGCCAGCACTGAGGAAGAGCAGGGCCTTGAAAAAGGCATGGGTCATCAGATGGAAGATGGCCGCCGCATAGGCGGAGACCCCGGCGGCAAAAAACATGTATCCCAACTGGGAACAGGTGGAGTAGGCGATCACCCGCTTGATATCGTTTTGCACCAACCCCACCGTAGCGGCAAAGAAGGCGGTGGTGGCGCCCACCAGGGTCACAACCCCCAGGGCTGTGGGGGAGAGTTCAAAGAGGGGGGAGGCCCGGCAGACCATGAAGACACCGGCGGTCACCATGGTGGCGGCGTGGATCAGGGCCGAGACGGGGGTCGGGCCCTCCATGGCATCCGGCAACCAGGTGTGCAGGATAAACTGGGCCGATTTGCCCATGGCGCCCATGAAGAGCAGCAGGCAGATGAGGGTGATGGTATCCACCGGTCCCCAGAAGAGAAAATCCACCGTCGGCGCAAACTGGCCGGTGCCGGCCATCCGAAAGACGGTGGCATAATCCAGGCTGTGAAAGACCTGATAAATGGTAAAAATACCCAGGGCAAAGCCGAAGTCCGCCACCCGGTTGACCAGAAAGGCTTTCATGGCGGCGTTGCAGGCCGACTCTTTCTTGAACCAAAAACCGATCAGCAGATAGGAGGCCAACCCCACCCCTTCCCAACCGAAAAAGAGCTGCAAAAAGCTGTCACCGGTGATCAGCATCAGCATGGCGAAGGTGAAGAGGGAGAGATAGCTGAAAAAGCGGGGCTGGTCGGGATCTTCCGCCATGTAGCCCACCGAATAGATATGGATCAGGGTGGAGATGCCGGAGACCACGATCAGCATGACGGCGGTGAGGCGGTCGATCAGCAGTCCGAAGGAGACCCGGAAATCCCCGGAGACGATCCAGCTCCACACCTCTTGACGGATCGGCTCTCCATCCCCCACGGCAATGGCGAAAAAGGTCTGGATGGCCAGCGCCGCCGATACCGACATGCCGGCGATGGTGACAAGGCGGGCCAGGGCGTTACCCAGAAAGCGTCCGAACAGGCCAGCAATCAGCGAGCCGAACAGGGGTGCCAAGACTATCAGGAGATGTTTGCTCATCGTTTCAACGGCCTCACTGGCTCAACCTTTTAGGGAATCAATCTGTTCCACATCAATCGTGGCCCGGTTACGGAAAAAGGACACCAGGATTGCCAGACCGATCGCCGCTTCCGCAGCGGCGACCGCCAGAACAAAAAAGGTGAAAATCTGCCCGGAAACATCGCCATTATAATGGGAAAAGGCCACAAAATTCACATTCACGGAGAGGAGTATCAGCTCGATACTCATCAGGATGATGATGACGTTGCGCCGGTTCAAAAAGATGCCAAAGACCCCGATCGTAAACAGCAGGGCACCCAACACCAGATAATGATGCAGTGACATGGGTTACGCTCCTTCCCCAGGTTGCCGTTGCACATATTCCACCGCTTCCGCACGGGTACGGGCCAACTGCTGACCGATATCCTGCCGTTTGGGGGCACTCCGCCGTTCCCGCAGGGTCAGCACCACCGCCCCCACCAGGGCCACCAGCAAAATCAGGGAGGCCAGTTCAAAGGGGTAGAGATATTGGGTATAGAGGGCGCGTCCGATGGCCAGGGTATTGCTTACCGGCTGGGCGGTCGTCTCGGTATGGGTGGCATGGCTGTGGGAGAGCACCACCACCAGCTCCACCAGAATCACCAGCCCCACCGCCAGACCCATGGGCAGATGGTTGATGGCCTGCTGGCGCACATCCGTCACATCCATGTCCAGCATCATGACCACAAACATGAAGAGGACCGCCACCGCGCCCATGTAGACCATCACCAGCAAAACCGCCAGGAATTCCGCCCCCAGCAGCACAAAGAGGGCCGCCGTGGAGAAAAAGGTCAGGATCAAAAACAGCACCGAATGCACCTGGTTGCGGCTGCTGATGACCCCCACCGCTGCCAGGGCCGTGACCGCTGCAAACATATAGAAAATGAGATCTGCCACCATCATCGCTCTCGTCTACTCCCCTAACAATGGCCCGTGTTTTTTAACGGTATGGCGCATCTTGGGCCAGGTTGGCATCGATCTGCACCTTCCAACGGTCATAATTGTCCAGCAATTTTTTCTTGTCGTAGACCAGGGCATCCCGGGTCTCCGTGTAAAACTCCACATTCGGCCCCATAACGATGGCATCCACCGGACAGGCCTCCTGACAAAAGCCGCAATAGATACATTTGGCGTTGTCGATGTCGTAGACCCGGGTGAGCCGTTTGCTCGCCGTACTGTTGGGATCGATCTCGATAAAGATGGCCTGCGCCGGGCAGACAATCTCGCACAGTTTGCAGGCGACGCAACGCTCCTCCCCCTTCTCATCCCGCCGCAGGGCATGCTCACCCCGGAAACGGGGGGACTGGGGAATCCGTTCATCGGGATACTGCACGGTAATATTGGGCTTGAAAAAATAGCGCAGGGTAACGGCCATACCAGCGGCCAACTCCCGCAGCGCAAAGATATCCGCCCACTCTTTCAAAGCAACACGCATGGCTCTTCTCCGCAGCTTGGCTGCTCCACCGTCATTACTACGCCTTGCCAAAAAGGTGCATTCCCAGACCGGTCAGGAAAATCCAGACCAGGGAAATGGGTAAAAAGACCTTCCAACCCAGACGCATCAGTTGATCATAGCGATACCGGGGAAATGTCGCCCGAATCCAGAGAAAGACAAACATCAGGAAACCGGCTTTCAGCAACAACCAGATCAAACCCGGGATAAAGGACAACAGGCCGATGGGGGGCAACCAGCCACCCAAAAACATCAAACTGCCCAGAAAACTGACCAGGATCATGTTGGCATATTCACCCAGAAAAAAGAGACCGAAGCTCATGGCCGAATAGTCGGTAAAATAGCCCGCCACCAACTCCGCCTCGGCCTCAGGCAGATCGAAGGGAGAGCGATTGGTCTCCGCCACCACCGAGATGAAATAGATCACAAACATGGGCAGCAGGGGGATGATGTTCCACATATCCCGCTGGGATTCCACCACATCCTTGAGGCTCAAACTGCCGCTCAGCATGATCACCGGGACAAGGGTGAAGCCCATGCAGACCTCGTAGGAGATCATCTGACCGGCGGAACGCATGGAGCCCAGGAAGGCATAGCGGGAGTTGGAGGACCAACCGGAGACCAGGATGCCATAGACCCCCAGGGAGGAGACCCCCAACACATAGAGCAGGGCCACATTGACATCGGCCAGGATCAGCTCCGGGGAGAAGGGAACCACCGCCCACATCAGCAGGGCCGGCACCAGGGTCAGGGAGGGGGCGAGAAAAAAGACCGCCTTTTTGGCCCCCTGAGGGATCAAGGTCTCTTTGCAGAAGAGCTTGATCGCATCGGCGAAGGGTTGCAAAATGCCGTAAAAACCGGCCCGGTTGGGGCCGAGGCGCACCTGCATCGCCCCGATCACCTTGCGCTCCGCCAGGGTATAATAACTGACCCCTATCATCACCGGGGTGATCAGCAGGATGATCTTGACCAGGGTCCACACGAAGGCCCAAACCAGGGGCCACCATTGCGGTCCCAACAGTGCCAAGCCGTGGTTCTGTATGAATTGATGGAGTTCAGTCATCTGTTGTCCGGTCCTACACCCGCCGAAAAAAGATCAGGAAGCTGCCCTACCGCCCGCCCCGCGCCGTCGAAGCGCAAGGCGTTGCAGCGGTCGCGTTACAGTCCCACCAGACTGACCTGGGGGAAACCGCCGTCCCAGTCACACAAATCCTGCATTAATGCAGGGGCATAACCCGCATCGCCCAGCAGCACCCCCCTGGGTACGTTGCCGTCCAGGGCGACCCGGCACTCCACACTGCGGGCATCCCGCAGCAGGCGCACCTTTTGCCCCGCTTGAATCTTGTATTGGGCAGCATCCTGGGGATTGAGACGCAACACCCCCAACCCGACCGAGCGTCCCTGGGTCAACTGCCCCAGGATGGTCGAGCGTCGGCTGACCGCATCATCCTGATAGAAAGGCGACTCCAACACCAGCCGCAACCCCTCTCCCCCGCTCGCTCCGCCCCCCTGCCCGGCCACGGGCAAGCCCACCGTCACCGGGCTGTGGTCACAGGCCACCGTCAGCTCCCCCGCCTCCAGCTCATCCAACCCATAGCGGTGGTCGGCCTTGGCCATCGCAGCCCGCAACGCCTCGCGGCTGTTGTAGGGAAGAGGCTGGGAAAAACGGTCGCTGAGGGCACGCAACACCCGCCAATCCTCCTTGGCTTGCAGCGGTCCCATGACAGCCAGATCACTGCGTTGCGCCCGTCCCTCCACGTTGGTCAGGGTGGCCTGCCGTTCGGCCATAGCCAAGCCGGGCAGCACCACATCCGCCCCCTCGGCGGCCGGGGTTTGATGGGAGCCCAGATAGATCACATAGGCTTTGGAGAGGGCCGTCCGCCCCAGCAGGGTATCCACCCCCTGCAGGCCGGGGTCACAGCCCAACAAAAAGAGCACCCGAATCTCCCCTTTGGCCGCCCCCTGCAAAATGTGCTGGGCATGCCGACCCCGCTGTTCCAGGCGTTGGTAGCCGGGCCCGCGATGGGGCACCACCCCCATATCCTGGGCAGCAGCGGCACTGCCCCGGCTCACCAGGCGGTTGAAGCCGTTCCAACTGGCGCCGATGGCTCCGACGCTCTCCAGCAAGGCCACCGCCAAGCGGCGTATGCTCTCGGCCTGGGGATGGTTGACCGCATACTCTCCCAGCAGCAGCAGAGGCCGTTTGGCCTGCCGCCAGGCCGCCGCCAACTCCCTCTGGGGCGACTCGCCGCCGCCGGGGGTTGTCACCTCCCGCAGCAGCGCCTCCAGCCAGGCCACCTCATCGCCGGGACCGACCACACTCTGCGTCAGATTGAGCAGATTGGCGTTCAGCAGGCGGGGATGAATGGCAAAGGCGCGGGCACCCGCCTGGGTGGCCTGCCGCAGACGCAGGTTGAGCAGGGGGGCCTCAAAGCGGGGATCGGCACCGATCAGCAGAATCAGATCCGCCTGGGGCATCGCCTCCAGGGGGGTATTCATCAGCAGGTCGGCCCGGGTCAGCGGTTGCTCGTCGCCACTGAAATCCCGTTGCCGGAGACGATGATCCAAATGGGGTGTCCCCACCACACGGCGCATAAAATCCTGGAAGGCAAAGAGCTCCTCCGCCCCCTGATTCTCCTCCGATGCCAGGCCCGCCACCTCTTCCGGCTTAAATTTTTTCAACAGCTCCGCCGTCCGGTCCAGTGCCGCCGCCCAGGTGGCCTCTTGCAGGCTGTGGCTCTCTTCCGAGCGCACCATGGGGTGCTCCAACCGCTCCCGATGCAGGCCGTCGTAGGCAAACCGCCCCTTGTCGCAGAGCCAAACCTGATTGATGGCCCCGCAGGAGCGGGCCTGCACCCGCCTGATCTGACCATCCAGATGGTCGATGCGCAGATGGCAACCCACGCCACAATGGGCACAGATGGCCTCGCTCTTTTTCAGCTCCCAGCCCCGGGCCTGAAAATGGAACGGCTTGTTGTTCAACGCCCCCACCGGGCAGACCTCCGGCAGATTGCCCGACAATTCGGAGAGGAGAGGTTTGGCAATGTAGGGGCCCACCTGCATGTGGTCGCCCCGGAACACCGCCCCCATCTCCTCCATGCCGGTGATCTCATCGGAAAAGCGGATGCAGCGGGTGCAGTGGATGCAACGCTGCATCTCGGTCTCCACCAGCGGCCCCAGGTCAAAATCCTGGGCATGGCGCTTAAATTCATGATAACGGGCGCGGTCCGGGCCATATTTCATGGCCAAATCCTGCAGGGTGCACTCCCCCCCCTGATCGCAGACCGGGCAATCCAGGGGATGGTTGATGAGCAAAAATTCCATCACCGCTTTGCGAGACTGGCGCACCATGGCGGAGTCGGTTTTGACCACCATTCCTTCGCTGACCGGCATGGCGCAGGAGATGACCGGCTTGGGCATTTTTTCCACTTCCACCAGGCACATCCGACAGTTTCCCGCCAGGGAGAGCTGGGGATGGTAGCAAAAATGGGGAATATAAATGCCCAGCAACCGTGCCGCATCCATGATGGTGGCCCCCGGCTGAACACTGATTTCCTTCCCGTCGACAATCAGAGTAGGCATCTTTTCGGCTTGCTCCAGTACAATTTTTTAGCGCGTCCGCACGCCCCGAATCTTCTTGCTCTCAGGCCACCATGCAGCGACCGTGGGTTATATGATATTCAAATTCCTCTCGAAAAGCCCGGATGGCACCCACCACCGGCAAGGCCGCCGCATCTCCCAGGGCGCAGATGGTCTTGCCCTGAATATTGTCCGCCACGCTCTGCAGCAGTTCGATATCCCCCGGCACCCCTTTGCCCTGCTCCATGCGGGTCATCATCTGGGAGAGCCAGCCGGTCCCCTCCCGGCAGGGAGAGCATTGACCACAGGATTCATGGCGATAGAAGCGGGAGAGCCGGGCGATGGCCCGGACGATGCAGACGGATTGATCGATGACGATCACCGCGCCGGAACCCAACATGCTGCCGGCCCGACCGATGGCATCATAGTCCATGGTCACGGTGTCACAAACCGCCTTGGGCAGGATGGGGGACGACGAACCACCGGGGATCACCCCCTTCAACCGCTCCCAGCCACCCCGCACCCCGCCCGCATACTCTTCCAGCAATACTTTGAGGGGGATACCCAACTCCACCTCAAAATTGCCCGGCTTGTTGACATGGCCGGAGACGGAAAAGAGCTTGGTGCCGGAGGATTTTTCCACCCCCAGTTTGGCATACCAAGCCCCGCCGTTGGCGATAATGTCCGGAACCGAGGCCAGGGTCTCCACATTGTTGACCACCGTGGGCCCCCCATAGAGACCGATGTTGGCCGGAAAGGGGGGTTTCAAACGGGGCTGGCCCTTTTTGCCCTCCAGGGATTCCAGCAGGCCGGTCTCCTCGCCGCAGACATAGGCCCCGGCACCCCGATGGACCGCCAGATCAAAGCGCACCCCGCGCCCCATCACCGAACCGCCCAGCAGACCGGCGGCATAGGCCTCCTCCACGGCAGCCTGCAACACCTCCGCCTCCCGGACAAATTCGCCACGGATATAGATGTAGCCCCGCTCCGCCTTGACCGCATGGCCGGCGATGATCATCCCTTCGATCAACAGATGGGGATCATAGCGGATGATATCCCGATCCTTGCAGGTGCCCGGCTCCCCTTCGTCGGCATTGCAGACCAGATATTTGGCCCGATCATCCTTGGGAATAAAAGACCATTTGAGACCCGCCGGAAAGCCCGCCCCACCCCGACCACGGATACCCGAACGTTTCACCTCGTCGATAATATCATCTCCCGGCATGGAGAGGGCCTTTTCCAGGGTTTGATAGCCCCCGTTAGCCCGATAAACCGCCAGGGTATGGCTATTCTCCCGGTGAATATTTTTGAAGACAATCTTCGTCATCGCGGTTTCGCTCGTTCGTTAGGGCAACTGATCGATAATCTTGGCCACCGATTCCGGGGTCAAATTTTCGTAATAGTCGTCGTTAATCTGCAACATGGGGGCGTTGACACAGGCTCCCAGACACTCCACTTCGGTGAGGGTAAACCGCCCATCCCCGCTGCTCTCCCCGAAGGAGAGGCGCAGCTTGTTCTGCAAGGTTTTGGCAATCGCATCGGAATCGCACAACCAGCAGGAGATATTCGTGCAGACCTGCACGTGATATTTTCCCACCGGCTTGAGGTTGTACATGGTGTAAAAGGTCGCCACCTCATAGACCCGGATGGGGGCGATGCCCACCAGGGCCGCCACATAGTCCATGCTCTCCTGGGAGAGCCAGCCACCAAACTCTTTCTGAGCCAGGTGCAGCAACGGCATCACGGCAGATTGACGCCGATCCGCCGGGTAGCGCTGGAAGATGCGCTCGACCTGCTGCAACGCGGCTTCGGAAAACGGGGGAGAACTCTGCGATGCGTTCATGAAACGTACTTGCTCATCATTCATAGGGGGTGGAAAAAGATCATCGGTCGATCTCACCGAAGACAATATCGACACTGCCGACCAGGGTGGTGACATCGGCCAGCATATGCCCCTTGGCCATCCGCTTGACGGCCTGCAGATGGTTGAAGCCGGCTGCCCGAATTTTCACCCGATAGGGTTTGTTGCCCCCATGGGAGATGATGTAGACCCCCAGCTCCCCCTTGGGGGATTCGGTGGCCGCATAGACCTCCCCTGCCGGCACCTGGAACCCTTCCGAAAAGAGCTTGAAGTGGTGGATCATGGACTCCATGTCCTGCTTCATATCCTTGCGATAGGGGGGAGAGATCTTGAAATCCTCGTGGCGCACCGGACCGGGTTTCATCTGTTGCAGGCATTGCTGGATGATGCGGTTGCTCTGCCGCAACTCATCGACCCGCACCAGATAGCGGTCGTAGCAGTCGCCATTTTTGCCCACGGGAATGTCAAAGTCCACCCGGTCATAGGCATCGTAGGGCTCCGCCTTGCGCAGATCCCAGGCCACCCCGGAACCCCGCAACATCGGCCCGCTGAAACCCATATCCAGAGCCTCCGCCTTGCTCACCACCCCGATATCCACTAACCGCTGTTTCCAGATGCGGTTGTTGGTGAGGAGGGTTTCATATTCATCGATCTTGCCGGGGAAGGAGTCGGTAAAGCCCTGGATGCGCTCCGCCAGCCCCTCCGGCAGATCCCGTCCCACCCCGCCGGGGCGAAAATAGGCGGCATGCATGCGCGCCCCGGAGACCGCCTCATACATATCCATGATCTCCTCCCGCTCCCGGAAGGCATAGATAAACATGGTCATGGCTCCCACGTCGAGACCGTGGGCGGCCAAAAAGAGCAGATGGTTGAGCATGCGGGTCAGTTCGGCAAAGATGACCCGGATATACTGGGCGCGCTCCGGGGGGGTGATCCCCAGCAACCGCTCCACCGCCAGCACCCAGGAGTGCTCCTCGGCGATCATGGACATATAGTCCAGGCGATCAAAATAGGGCACCCCCTGGAGATAGGTCTTGTGTTCCAACAGCTTTTCCGTACCCCGGTGCAGAAAACCGATATGGGGATCGGCCCGCTCCACCACCTCGCCATCCAGATCCAGCAACAGGCGCAACACCCCGTGCGCCGCCGGATGTTGGGGACCGAAGTTGACCGTATAGGTCTGAAACTCTCTCTGTTCGGTCATCAAAACCACTCCCTAACTCAGGTTGGCTTGGTAGGGTTCCCGATGGGCATGCAACCGCTGAACCCGCTGCCGCACCACCCGCTGTTCGCCTTCGTCATAGCGCACTTCCGTCAACCCTTCCAGGGGAAAATCCTTGCGCAGGGGATACCCTTCAAAATCATATTCGGTGAGCAGACGGCGCAGATCCGTATGGCCCGAAAAGAGCACACCGATCATTTCGTAGGCTTCCCGTTCATACCAGTCGGCGCACCACCACAGCCCGCTGATGGAGGGAACCGGCGTCTCCTCATCCACGGCCAGTTTGACCCGCAGGCGATGGTTTTTGTGGACGGAGAGCAGCTGATAGACCAGCTCCAGGGGTTGGGCCCGGCCCGGATAGTGCACCCCGGCCAGATCGATCATCTGGGTAAAGTTCAGTTCGGGATCATCCCGGAGGCGACCCATGGTGGCCAGCAGATTGTCCGGTGTCACCCGCAACACCAGGGCTTCGGCGGGTTCCGGCAGCCGCTGCCGAGGCAGAGCAGGAAAACGGTCGGCGACCAACTGCTCCAGAGTGTTCAATTTTTCCTTGGTCACGTCCGCACGCCTCCCTTGCTTTGCACCACGCCGGCGGCACCCCAGCCGCTGTAGAGGGTGTGGGTGCGATGGATCTTTTTGTGGAGCTGCAAAACGCCATACAGAAAGGCTTCCGGGGTGGGGGGGCAGCCGGGGATGAAGATATCCACCGGGACAATGCCGTCGCAACCCCGTACCACGGAATAGCCGTGATGATAATAGCCGCCGCCGTTGGCGCAGGAGCCCATGGAGATCACCCAGCGGGGTTCCGGCATCTGGTCGTACAGTTTGCGCAGGACGGGGGCCATTTTGTTGGTCAAGGTGCCCGCCACGATCATGACATCGGACTGGCGAGGGGAACCGCGAAAGACGATGCCGAAACGGTCGAGGTCGTAGCGACTGGCACCGGCGTGCATCATCTCCACCGCACAGCAGGCCAAGCCGAAGGTCATCGGCCACATGGAGGAGGTCCGCGCCCAGTTGACCAGTTTATCCGCCGAGGCCAGCAGAAAACCCCGCTCTGCCACCTCTTGCCTGACCTCTTCGATCACTCCCATTCCAGCGCTCCTTTCTTCCAGATGTAGGCATAGCCGACCAGCAGCACCAACAGAAAGAGAATCATCTCCACGAAGCCCACTAGGCCGATATCCCGAAAAGCCACCGCCCAGGGGAACAAAAAGGCGGCTTCAATGTCGAAGACCACGAACAGAATGCTGAGCAGGTAAAAGCGCACATCGAAGGGGAGGCGCACCCGACTCAAAGGGGAAAAGCCGCACTCATACTGGGAGTTTTTTTCCGGGTAGCCACGGTGTGGCCCCACCAGAAAGGAGCCGGCCATCATGAAGATTGCCGTCCCCAGTGCCACTGCCAGCAGGAGCAGGATGGGAAAATAATTTTCAAGCATGACGCAAACACCACCTCGAAAAAAGAGACCCGGAGTCCCGGCCCGTTACAGAGATGTCACAGGGGTGGATGTCTAGCATCTCCACCCCCTGCTCGTCAACCCCCTTCGGTTGATGGAGCATCAATTTTATTGATCAATTTTTTTTAGATGGCGCAAAAATCGATTGATTCACAGGGGTGCAGGCCGCCCGCACCCCTTGTTTGCCTGATGATTTACCCACAAAGCATCCCGCTCTCACAGGATGAAAGGGCTTGCCGGATGTTAGCTGACATGCTAACATCCGCCCCATGAACTGGACGGTTACCTACTATTCGCCCCAGGTAAAAAACGTGGACTCTGACCGCTACAACCCGGTGCCCCACACGCAGGAGGATACCGCCCGTTGGATGGCCGATCCGGCATTCAGAGCGGCCTATGATGCGTTGGCTGACGAACACACTGTGCTAACAGCCTTTCTGGAAGCGCGCAAAGCGGCAGGATTGACACAGGAAGAGGTGGCCAGTCGCATGGAGACCACCAGAAGTGCCATCTCCCGACTGGAGTCCTCCCTCGGTAATGGGCGCATATCGCCTTCCCTCGCGACTTTGCGCCGCTATGCTGCGGCTGTGGGGTGCAAACTCGAACTCAAACTCTCACCCCTGTGAGCCAGTCCGCAACGCTTCAACACTTTGCCTGGGTTTCCAACATTCTGCGAGCCGCTTCCGCAAAAAACCCTGAACGGCTCATGCCCAGCTGGTTGGCCGCCTTGTCGACTTGCGCCACCAGGGTTTCTGCCATCGACACGTTGAGTCTGACCCACTTCGCTGGGATTTCGACACGCACAAGAAATCTGCCCACTTCATCCTCCGATGGTTCCACCATCGAATCGTCCAAACGATCCAGCGGAGTCGGGACAGGTAGTGAATCACCCTCCTCAACCATCCATCCGATATGGCCAGTCAGTGCAACCTCTGCCTGCAAAGCCGCCTCATGGATCGTGCGTCCATAACTGGCGCATCCCAAAAAATCGGGAAAAGCAACGCTGATCCCCTCCTCGCCTTTGTACATGACAGCAACATAATGTCTCGTTTCCATTCAATTTCTCCTAATCTGAATACCTGACATCTTTTCGATATTTTTGACAACCGAAAGATGAATGTCTTTCACCGGATGAGGAACCGTGACTTTGCCAGGCAGAACCGGATGCTTGAAATGGTGGTGGTCGCCTTGGGTTGAGTATAAAAACCAACCACCCTTTTTCAACGCCTCGATAATCTCCCGACTGCTCAAGCTGTTTGTCATTATGTTCACTCCCGCTTGTGATGTGTGCATTACAATACACAGCGCGGCATAGATTCCAGAAAAATCCATGGCACACACGGAGAGTTCAGGGCGTCGTTGCACAGCCAGCGTTGGGCGCACGGCCCAACGCACCCAATCACAACGGCCCGCACTCCCGCACCGTTGTCGGTAGACGATCGGCAAATTTTTTGAAATTTTCCTTGAAAAGAGTCGCCAAAACCTGGGCTTTTTCATCATAGGCCAGGGGATCTTTCCAGGTTTCCCGTGGGTTCAGGCGGGATTTTTCCACGCCGGCAATATTTTTGGGAACTTGCAGGCCAAAGACGGGATCGGTGCGGGTTTTGACCTTGTTCAGATCGTCGGAGAGAATGCGGTCGATGATGGCGCGGGTTTCACTGATGGGCATCCGCTCCCCCTCCCCATAGGGGCCACCGCTCCAACCGGTGTTGACCAGCCAACAACGGGCCCGCGTCTGGGTCAACCGCTCTCCCAGCATATTGGCATAATAGACCGGGTCCAACACCATGAAGGGTTCCCCAAAACAGGCGGAAAAGGTGGCTTGCGGGGTGGTCAAACCCAATTCGGTGCCCGCCAGTTTGGCGGTATAGCCGGAAAGAAAGTGATACATGGCCTGTTCGGTGGTGAGTTGCGCCACCGGGGGCAAAATACCGAAGGCATCCGCCGCCAACAGGATCACATGGCGGGGATGCTCCCCCATGCTGTTGGGCTGAATGTTGGAGAGGGAGGTCAGGGGATAAGCGGCGCGGGTATTTTCGGTAAACTGGCTGTCATAGAGATCCACCCGCCGACTGACCGGTTCCATCACCACATTCTCCAGAACCGTGCCAAACCGACGGGTACAGGACCAGATTTCCGGTTCGGCATGGGGCGAAAGGTTGATCACCTTGGCATAACAGCCCCCCTCAAAATTAAACACCCCATTCCTGGACCAGCCATGTTCATCATCGCCAATCATGCGCCGCCGGGGATCGGTGGAGAGGGTGGTTTTGCCGGTGCCGGAAAGTCCGAAAAAGATGGCGCAATCGTTGTTGGGCCCCACGTTGGCGCTGCAGTGCATGGGCAGCACCCCCGCCTGGGGCATCAGATAGTTCATGACGGTAAAGACAGACTTTTTGATCTCCCCCGCATACCCGGTACCGCCGATCAGGATCTCCCGACGTCCCGGATGGATGATGATGAAGGCCTCCGAGCGGGTGCCATCGATCTCCGGGGACGCCCGGAAGCCCGGCACCGCGATGAGGGTATAGTCCGGCTCCTGGATCAGGGTGTTGAAGGTGCGGGGATGGATGAAAAGACTGCGGGCAAACAGGGCCTGCCATGCCCACTGGCAGATCACCCGAATGCGCAACTGGTGATCGGGATCCGCACCCGCCCGACACTCCTGGATGTAGAGATCCCGCTCTTGCAGAAAAGCCAACACCCGACGGCGCAACCTTTCGTAGTTTTCCTGGGTGAAGGGGCGATTGATACGCCCCCAGGCCACCTGCGCCTGGCTGGAGGGCTCCTCCACGATAAATTTGTCCTGGGCCGCACGCCCCGTATAGAGGCCCGTGGCAACCACCAGGGCACCCCCCACCGCCAACCGTCCCTCGCCCCGACGGATGATATGCTCCATGAGTTCCGAGGCCGAATAATCCAGGTGGATGTTGCCCACATTGGCCAATCCCCGTTCGAGCAGGGCCTGGCGAATGGTTTCAGCCCGTTCCAACCGCAATGCGCTGGCAATCATGGAGGCTCCCCGTTCTGCAAGGTTGCGTCAGTGACAGGGGGTCACAGAGGGGGTTGCCCCCCCCGACAACCGCCGCAACAGATCCGATGGAGCCGCCTTGACAGGCACCGCCCACCCCTGTTCCCCCACCAACGGCACAAAGCGACAACTCTCCAGAACCTCCCGGCAGACCACATCCTCTGCCTGCCGGAGCAGACGGATCAGGTATTGGCTCTGGGCATTACCTTCCGGGATCAACAGAGAGCCGCCGACGGCCAGCTGTCTGGTTAAATTGTCCGGCACGACGGGGGTGCCGGCGGCCACCAGAATACGATCAAACAGGCGCGGCTCCGGCCAACCGAGACTGCCGTCGGCGATGCGGTAGCACACATTGTGCAAGCCCAGATGGCGCAGCCGCTGCCGCGCCCCGTCCGCCAGGTTGGCGAGGCGTTCCACGGTGAAGACCCGGCGACACAACCGGGCCAAAACCGCCGTTTGATAGCCGGAACCGGTGCCGATCTCCAACACCTCTTCGCTGCCGGTGAGGGCCAGGGCCTCGGTCATGCGGGCCACGGTATAGGGACGGGAGAGGGTTTGGCCATTGCCGATGGGCAGCGTGGCGCAGCCATAGGCCCGCCCAGCCAACGCCTCGTCCACAAACAGATGGCGCGGAACCTCCCCCATCACCTGCAATACACGGGGGTCGCGGATGCCGGCCAACTGTTCCCGCACCATCGTACCCCTGGCACGTCGGTAGAGCGATTCATGTTGCGTAGAGCGCATGTCAGACAACGGAGCATCCCAAACAGACAAAGCAGATCCACCCCACTCCCCCAGGGTGGTACACCCAAACCACATTCCGCCGACGACGCGGAACCCTTGCTACGGCGTGGACTCTTCTCCCGCCCGAACCCGCTCCCGCAGGATCTGACTGGGCTTGAAGGTCAACACTTTGCGCGCGGTGATTTCGATCTCTTCACCGGTTTTGGGGTTGCGACCCCGACGCGGCACCTTGTTGCGAATGTTAAAATTGCCAAACCGGGAAATCTTGACGGATTCACCGTTTTCCAGCTTCAAGCGGATGCTCTCAAACACCGTATCCACGATGGTGGCGGCCTCTTTTTTGGCGACGCCGATTTTCCCGTAGACGGCTTCCACGATATCTGCCTTTGTCATTGACTGCTCCATACCATTCAACCCGCTTTGGGTGCGACGGGCTGCTCCCTTGTTACCGGATAAGAGTGCATAGAAACATGTTGCAAGCAGCGCAGTTAACAACGGTTCAGCCGGCCTTTGCAACATGGGTCTTCTTGATAACGGATTCCCATCGCCATGTCAATGCGGTGAATGGGGCGCAAAGGTTGTTTTGATTCGATTTTTAGAAGGTCGGTCACAGACTCTCCCGGCACCATCGCTGCACAACAAAAACAAGCAACATCCATGCCATATAAAAAAACAGACTATTTGCCAGGATTTTGGCGCCCAGCCTAGCCGGAGGAGTCCGCCAGACGCTGTCCGTCGACACCGCCATATCTTTGGATGTAACAAATAAAGAGGGGTTCTATGATGTGCGGCACAAAAAAATGCAGTTCCGGGGCATGGGCAGGATGGTTCTGCCATTGGACAGCAAAGGCCGGCAAGGTATCCAGCAGATCGTGCAGCAGCACATCCAGCGCGCCCCTGCAGATCACTGTGCGCTTGGCCTGCTGCTGCAACGCTTCCGGGGAGAGTCCCAGGCGTTGCAGCAGGGCCTGGATCTGCCGGATGGTGGGTTTTAACGGTCCCAACTGGCTGGCCAGCAGATGGGGCAGATCCCATTGCCCCCAGGCGGCGGCCAGTGGCACCTCCTGACGTTGTACGGCCAACAGCAGGGCATCGGTCTGCTGCCGCCTTTTTTGCCGCTGCTGGGCATGATGGGCCACCTCCACCTGCTGCAGAATGCGCTCCATGGCCTCCTGGACGATGGGCATGTCGGAGGTCACAGCCCCCTTGATAAAGCGGGCATCCCTCAACAAAATCAGCACAAATTCCCTGTTGGTCTGCAACCCCTCCACCTGCAGGGCCTCCAGCGCGGTGATCAGGTGGCGGCGCGCCTCCTGCCGGTCGCGTCCCCGACTGACCACCTGCATCACCATGGAGTCATACTGCTTGCGGGGCATATGCACCACCCTTCTCCCATCCCCCCCATCCAGGCGCTGATCCATGTAGACGGTGATATGCCGACCCGCCGGCAGCGTCAGGGAGCGAATGGGTTGGCCGGACTCCGGCATGGAGACAATATCCACCCCCATGGTCTTTTTGAACGCGGTCCGCTCGTCGACGGAGAGAAACCGCTCAAAGCAGATTCGCGCCTCCATGGTGTGACCACCCCGCTCCTCCGCATCCAACTGCTTCTGGGATTTCAGGCGTTTGCCTTCGGCGATATCCCACTGGGTCTGGATAAACTGAATCCCCCCCTGATGGCCGGAGACAGGATGCTCCACCTGAATGCGGGTGTTCACCTCCAAAAAATAGAATTTTTTTTCCGTCGGCAAATACATCATCTCGAAGGTGGCCAACCCTTCGTAGGGATGGCCCAGTTTTTCCGCCCCTCTCTGAAAAAAATCGGTAATATTTTTCCGCAAAAAGCGCACCTGTTCCGGGGAGATCTCCACGGCAATCTCTTCGATAATTTTTTGCTTGGCCCGCTGCAAGGTGCAGTCCCGCATGGGACCAAAGCGGATGGAGCCCTCCCGATCCACCATCACCTGCATCTCGATATGGCGGTTGGAGACGATGAATTCGTTGATGATAAAGGATGGATAGCGTGAGGAAAACTGTTCAAACAGGGCCAGAAACTCCTCCTCCGGAACGGAGGCATCCACCTCCATCTGTCCCTTGCCGCCGCCGCCGAAACAATCCTTGAACAGAAAACGTTGCACGGAGCCGCGATGGCGGCGAAAAAAGGCCCGCGCCTCCTCCTTGTCGGTCAGATTGCCCGCGCTGACGGGCAGGGGAATCTGGGTCTCCTGACAAAACAGATTGGCCTCCATCTTGTTGCCCAGCAGTCTGATCCAGGCGTGGGAGGGGGCCAGCACCTTGAAATAGCGGCAGACCTCTTCATTCCACTCCGGATCTTCCGAGTTGAATCCATAGCCGGGATGGATGGCGATCCGTTCCGGGGGAATCTGCATGGCATCGGTGATGGCCCGAATCCGGGCAATCGACTGAACATCCAGGCGCGCCTTGCCACGGTTGCGGGTATCCTTGTAGAGCTCGACGGGCAGCACGATATCCCCGGCGGTCACATCCAGCAGATGGTCGAAGTAGGGCAGATCTTCCTGTTCCCGGAGCACGATCAGCTTTTTGCCCGCTTTGTGGGCCTCGTGGATGATCATGGAGGCGATAATGCCCCGGTTGGCGATGATGATATAGTCCAGACGTTGCGGGGCGGCCTGCCGCGCATCGAGGGGGACCATCTCCTGGGTACACGCGGAGCGCAGCGGGGCCTCTGTGCGCAGATCCTGCCGCAAAAAATCGCTGAGCCCCTGCACAAAGCGCAGCGCGGCGGGTGGGGAGGGGGAGTGAGACATCAACCCGCCGCCTTTTGGTTGGCCAGGGCGGCATTGGCCATATCCAGATGTTTGACCAAAATACCGATCAACTCGTCTTTGAATTGCAGTTGAATGGCATACTCCATCTCCTCCAGGGCAGCCCGGTCGATGGCAAAACAGGTAGTCTCCTCATGAGCGATGACGTTGGATGTGCGCACCCGATCGGTCAAAAACGAAATTTCTCCTATCACCGAACCGGCTGCCAACTGGACCAGAACTCTGCCCGGCATGCTGTTTTTGGTGACGATGGCCGAGCCTTTGACGATGATGAACAGGGTGTTGTCCATGGCACCCTCCCGGATCAGATAATCACCGGGCTGGAAGGTGGTGAAAAAGCTGTCCGACTCCGCCAACAACCGTTTATTTTCATCGCTGAAGCGGGCAAAAAAGGGAATTCTGTTCAGCAGTTTCAGCATCAACATGGCGCACCCCCCGTTGGATAAGGCCCATGGGATTGGAAAAAGTCCCGTTCCGGTCCCTTATAGCCCGCAGGCCCATTCAATGCAAGCATTTCTTGACAGTACGCCGGGGCCATCGCCAACAGGAGGGCAACAGAGGGCACCCTCCAATACGGGCGTGGATAAACCAGACTCGGTTGATGATTGTCATG
>JADGCE010000025.1 GCA_015229095.1 Magnetococcales bacterium
CAGCTGACACCCGGCACCCTGCGTACCCAGTGCAAAGTGCTCTCCCTCTCCCCAACCCGCCACGGGCACTGGCAACTCTACGTGATGAATGGGGGCAACAACCGCCTGGCCCATGAAAAACTGCTGGCCAAAGCGGTGGTCCTGGCCGTACCCGCCGCCGCCGCCGCCCAATTGCTGGCCCCCTTCGCCAGCTCCGCCGCCCAAATCCTTGCCCAGATCCCCTATGCCCCCATCGCCAGCGTGGCCCTGGGCTATGCCCGCGACCGCGTCGGCCACCCCCTGGACGGTTTTGGCTTTTTGGTGCCCCGCCGCGAACGGGTGCCCCTGCTGGGCGCCCTCTTCTCCAGTACCCTGTTTGCCGAGCGGGCAGCGGCGGATCAGGTCCTGCTCACCGCCTTTATCGGTGGCACCACCAATCCGGCCATCCTGGAAAAAACCGACTCCATCCTGCTCAGACAGGTGGAAGGAGATCTGGCCCACTGCCTGCGGACCACCGCACCCGCCGATTTTGTCTACCTGACCCGCTACACAGCCGCCATCCCCCAATATACCCTGGGCCACCTGGATCGTCTGCAACAGCTGGACACCCAGTTGGCCCCCTTTGCCGGCCTCTATCTGCGGGCCAACTGGCGGGATGGTGTCTCGGTGGCCGATTGTGTGCGCAACGGCGAACGATTGGCCACACAGATTGCCAGTCACTATGCAACCCTCTCCGACGGCAGCGCAGAGCAAAAACAAGGCGGATGATCAACGCCAAAAATAACATTTCAAAAAAGCGGATAATGCGGTAACCTGAAGCCCGCCACCGCCACGCATTTTTGAGGATTCCCATGAAACGTCTGATCGTCCTGGATACGGAAACCACCGGCCTCAGCCCTGCCGAAGGGGATCGCATCGTCGAAATCGGTTGCCTGGAGCTGCTGCATACACGTAAAGGGGAAAGTTTTCAACAGTATATCAACCCGGAGCGGGATATACCCCCGGAGGCCGTGCGCATTCACGGCATCAGCAACGAGCGGGTGGCCGACCAGCCCCGCTTTGCCGATGTGGTGGAACGGTTTTTGGCTTTCATCGGCGACGATCCGTTGATCATTCACAACGCCAGCTTTGACATGGGATTTTTGAATGCCGAGCTGGCCCGTTTGCAACGCCCGCCGCTGCCCATGAGCCGGGTCATCGATACCATGCTGCTGGCGCGGCGCAAATATCCAGGCCTCTCCGCCTCCCTGGATGCCCTCTGTCGACGGCTCAAGGTGGACAACAGCCACCGCGTTCATCACGGCGCCCTGCTGGATGCCCATCTGCTGGCGGATGTCTATGTGGAGTTGGTGGGAGGCAACCAACTCAGCCTGGACCTCGGCAGCGGGGAATCTCCCCCCCCACTGCCCGCCGAACACAATCCGGCAGCCGCCACCACACACCCTTTTCCCCAACGCACCTGGCCCATCCCGGCTGTGGACCGCTTGGCGCACCAAGCCTTTCTGGCACGCCTGCACAGTGAATCGGCTGCCTGCATCTGGCTGACCGCAGAACCGCCTTCCTCCTCTTCATCCCCCTGATGGGCACACCGATGGCCGCCACCCAACCGCGTTTTATTCAGAACCGCTGGCTTTTTATGCTGCTTCCGGCCCTTCTGGTGGTGGTCGGCTATGTCTGGAGCCATCTCCTGGATGAGTGGCATAACTGGCAACGGGCAGAGCGGGTCGTGCACCTGTCAGGCAATGTATTTCCGCTGGTCGATCTGTTGTATGCCCTGCAAAAAGAGCGGGGCTACTCCATCGGTCTGCTGGCCAGCGCTGGCCAGTCGTTCCGTACCCCATTGGCGGAACAACGGGTCCAAACCGATGGGTATGTGCGCGCGCTGGCTGCCTTGTCCCACGACGCACCCGTCGATGAGGAAGATCATATGCAACACGAGTTGTTCGCGACCCTGCTCCAGCGGATGGAATCCCTCCAGCAGATGCGCCAGCGGGTGGAGAGCGGTGTGGCAGCAGAGCGGAAGGTGAGCGCCGATGAGGCAGAATCGATCAAGGCCGATTACACGGAATCAATCCACACCCTGTTGAAAACAATCGGGCGGTTGCTGGCGCAGACCGCCGACATCGATCTGGTCGACCGATTCATCAATTTGCCCACCCTGTTTTATGTGAGCGAAATACTGGGAAAAGAGCGTGTCCTGTTGACACAGGTTTTTGCGGCGGATCGCTTTGTTCCGGGGGTTTATGAACAGTGGCAGGCGTTGCAAAATGAGCGAAATGCCTACCTGGAAATTGTCTCCGCCTTCTCCCCCTCCCAGTCTCAGGAATTTTTTTCGGATCTGGAGAAGGAAGTGGCCCAGGCCCAGGCCCAGGCCGATCATTTGCGCCGGTTGGCCATGGCCCGGCATGAACAGGGTGGCTTCCGGGTGGATCCCCAGCGTTGGTTTGAACTCTCCACCCGGATCATCGACCTGTTGCAAGAGCGGGGCAAGCGACTGCAGCAGGCGAGCCAGGCGCAAGCCAAAAAACGCCTCTACTGGGCCGCCTGGAAATTTTGGGGCCAGGTGGGGGCCTCTCTGGTTTTGATGCTGGCCGTGGGGGCCCTGGCCCTGGTGGCCCTGCTCACCGCCCGCAGTCGTCTGTTGCAGCGGGAGGTGGCCGAACGCGCCCAGCGGGAGGCGGAACTGCGCACGTTGCACCACGCCCTGGATCAAACCCCGCTGACCGTGGTCATCACCGCTCTTCAGGGGGAGATAGAGTATGCCAATCGGACCTGCTTTCAGCATACCGGCTATGAGCCCGCAGAATTGCTGGGCCAGAATCCCCGTCTTTTGAAATCCGGCCATACCGACCCGGCCATCTATGCCAACCTGTGGCAGACCATCACAGCGGGCGAATTGTGGCAGGGGGAGTTTCACAACCGCAAGAAGGATGGCACCCTCTTTTGGGAAGCCGCCTCCATCTCCCCCATTCGGGATCTGGAGGGCAATATCAGCCACTTTTTGGCCGTCAAGGAGGATATTACCGAAAAAAAACGGCTGGAAAAGGAATACAACGACCGCAGAACATTGCTGGAAAAAGTTGCTGTGGGGGTGCCTTTGGTGGAAATCTATGCCCTGCTGCAGCAGTATGTGGAGGAGCGCTTTCCCGGCGTGTTGACCTGTGTTGCCCAGGTGGAGCGACCTCACAACCGCTTGCGCTGTGTGGTGGCTCCCCGCCTGCAGGAGGAGAGCGTGGAACCCTTGTGTTGTTGCTCGATGATGCAAGATCTCTCCATCCAGGAGCTTGGAGAGAACATCTTGTGTGGACAGGCCATCCATCGCAAGGCATTGGTGCAGGTGGATAATCTCTTTCAGCATCCGCACCGGCTCCCCTCCGAGAAGGTGTTGCGCCGTCAGGGTCTGCAATGCGGCTGGTCCCTGCCGATTATTGGCGAAAAGGAGGAAGTGTTGGGGGTGCTGACCGGCTATTGTCCCCGTTCCCCACAACCCGACGACTCCCTGACCCTGAATCGAATGCTTCCCCTGGTCCAACTGGTGGGCATCGCCATCAATCGCCAACAACGGGAAGAGGCGTTGAGCCAGGCCGCCCGGCAGGCCCAGGCGGCCAACCAGGCCAAAAGTGCCTTTTTGGCCAATATGAGCCACGAAATTCGCACACCACTCCATGCCGTTATCGGCTCTTTGGAGTTGCTGCAAGCGGGCGCGACCGGCGACGACAGGCGCGAGCATTTGCAACTGGCGCATGGCGGCGCGCGAACCCTGCTGTTTCTTCTCAACGATCTGCTGGATTATGCAAAAATTGAGGCGGGACAACTGCACCTCGATCTCCTTCCCCTGGATCCCAAAGGGATATTGGCGGAAGTGGTGGCCAACCTCACCCCCCTGGCGCGCAAAAAAGGGCTGCAGGTGACCCAGGCCTTCGTCGACGATCCTTCTCCGCCGTCGCCCCCTTTGGTCGTGCTGGGAGACCCCATTCGGCTCAAGCAGATTTTGCTCAATCTTCTGGGCAACGCGATCAAGTTTACTCACCAGGGGGGCCGCATCGACCTGTTGGGGCAATGGGGCGCCCGGCAGGGGGAGAAGGCGCAAACCCTGCTGTTTGAGGTGCGGGATACCGGTGTCGGCATTCCCGTGGCGCAAAGAGAGCAGATATTTGAACGGTTTACCCAGGCAGAAGAGGGCACGGCGCGTCGTTTTGGTGGAACAGGCCTGGGGCTGGCCATTTGTCGGGATCTGGTGACCTTGATGGGGGGAACCATTGGGGTGGAGGAAAACAGCGCCGCCCCCGGCGGAAGTCGTTTTTATTTCAGCATCACCGTGCAGCTGGAGGCGGTGCAGCAGACCACCCCGCCTGTCGAACCGGCCCCGCCACCAACACGGGATCTGGCCGCTGCCACCATTCTGGTGGTGGATGATCAACAAACCAATCTGAAAGTGACCCAAAGCATGCTGGTCAAGCTGGGTTGTCAGCGGGCCAACGTGATGTGCGCCAGCGGTGGCCAGGAGGCTCTGGAGCGGTTTCAGGCAACCCGCTTTGAACTGGTGCTCATGGATTGTCAAATGCCGGTCATGGATGGCTATCAGGCCAGTCGCGCCATGCGGGCCTGGGAGCAGGAACAGGGCAGGAAACCGGTTCCCATCATCGCCTTTACCGCCGATGTCACCGAAGAGAGCCGTCAGCAGGGTGAGGCCGCCGGCATGAGCGGTTTTCTCAGAAAGCCCCTCTTTCTGGCACCACTGCAAGAGATGCTTGAAACTTATATCGTTAAAAAATAACTACATTATTAGTTAGGAGATGCCCATGGCTTTGTCGGTGCAGTTGGATCCGGTGCTGGAAGCGCGGGTGGGGCAGGAGGCCAAGCGACTTGGCATGACCAAGTCGGGCTTTGTCCAGGATACCCTGGAACGGGTATTGGGATTAAAAAATCCCTCTCAACTGCTGGACGAAATATGCAGCGGTACCCCCATGGGGGATCCCAACGCATCAGAAAACGTATCAGAAAAATTTAAGGTCAAGCTGCGTGAGAAGCACTCTTATTGACGCAGGGCCGATGATCGCGTTGTTTGCCAGGGACGATCGTCACCATCCGCGCATCCGTTCACTGGTGAGAGAGTTGTCGGCTCAGGGGTTGCTGATGCTGACTACGTGGCCGTGTGTTGTGGAGGCCTGCTATCTGCTGCAACCGCCCTATCGATTTGAGTTGTTGCATTGGGTGGAACGCAGTGGTGTCATGGTCCATCCCTTTGAGCCACATCACCTGGGAAGTATGGCCCTGTGGATGCGGCGGTACACGGAACAGGGCAAGCGGGAGATGGATTTGGCTGACGCTTCCCTTGTCTGGCTGGCCGTTGAAACGGACGTGACCGAAATCATAACGCTGGATATCGCTGATTTTACCCGTTACCGACTTCCCGACGGACGCGCCTTCGACCTGTTGTAGAGAAAATCCCATGGTATTTCAAAATTCGTGACCATTCGTTGAACGCGCTGCTCCTTGATTTGCAAATGAGAATTCCGTTCAGGACAAGGGCTGATCAGCCGGGCGGGGTTCCGTTGTGAACAGGGCAAAATGGTTGCGCCCGCTCTGCTTGACGGTATACATGGCCTGGTCGGCGCAGCGGATCAGCAGGTCGGCGGACTCTCCATGCTCCGGGCACAGGCTGATGCCGATGCTGGAGCCAATCTGGCACGGATGCCCGTTCAGATAAAAGGGCTCTTGCAGCTGCTCGATAATTTTTGTGGCCACCCTGCTGGCATCCTCTATCGCCTCTTGGGAGGTGCGTGGGGGCGTGCCCTGGTCCAGGATGGCAGCAAACTCGTCACCCCCCAGGCGGGCGACCAGATCCGAAACCCGCAAGGTTCCCGTGATCCGCCGCGCCACCTCAACCAACAGCAGATCGCCGATGTCGTGACCAAACGTGTCATTGACCTGTTTGAAACGGTCCAGATCGATAAACAACAGGGCAACCCGGCCCTTTGCCCGCTGAGCCGTGGCGAGTATTTGTTGAAAATGTTCCAGAAAGAGCCGTTTGTTGGGCAGTCCGGTCAGACTGTCGTGGCTGGCGGAATGGGCCAACTGCTCCTGGATGGCCCGCAATTGGCTCTCCAATTGACGACGCTCAATGATACCTGCCAGGGTGTTGGTGGCGGTGACCAGGAAGGCCTCCTCTTCCGGTCGGTGGGGGGCATCGGCAGGAATATAACAGTTGAGCACCCCCAGCAATCGGCCTTTGGAGAGGATGGGCAGGCAATAGTGGCCATGCTGCTCGATGCCGGGAAAGCGGATGGCGTGGCGTTGATCCATACGGTTGACAAAGAGGGTTTGCCGGCTCTGAGCGGCCATTCCGCAGAGACAGTGACCCAGGGGAAGGCGGGCGCATTGGCTGAGCAATGATTCGTGAAATCCCTTGCTGGCTTGCAGTATGAGGGCATCGCCCTCTTCGTTCAGGGTAAAGATGGAACCCTTGAACTGGATGGAGAGCCAGGGCACGGTGAGTATAATCTCCAGGGCAACCTGCATCTGTCGCGCCATGGAGAGGGATTCCAGACCGGTCTCCAGCAGAGCGCTGATGGCGATGCGGGAGGCGGCGCTGTTCCGGTCCTGTTTTTCCTGTTGTTTTTCCTGGCTGATGTCACGAAAAACAACAAGAGTACCACGGGCAACGCCCGGATCGTCCAGGGATATGCGGGTATATTCGACGGGAAAGGAGTGGCCCTCCCGGTGCCAAAACAGCGTCTGCCTGCTCTGCCGGGAGGTGTCGGCAGCGGGAGCGCGGAGGGAAGCGTTCTCCCAGCGGTCAAACAGGTCGCGGGGGTCTCTTCCCAGCAGGGCCTGGGGCGCCCAGCCCAGCAGCTCAGCGACGCCGGGGCTGACCCAGTTGATGTGGCCGTTTTCGTCCAACCGGTAACTGCCGCCCCGCAAGGTCTTCAACAACAGAGCGGCGGCCTCTTGTTCCAGAAGAGGATCTGCGGTCGCCACGCTGTTGCGGGAAGTGGAGTCTGCGCGCATCTTTTTCCTGTCTGATAAGTAACACTGTCCAGCCGATCCCCACGCAGTGTAGTATACTTGACCAAAGGAAAGCAATGCACAGCCGGGGGTCGGCTGTGTCAGGCCTTTTGCGCATGGCGTGCAATCAGGGAAGGTGAACCCAACGTGACACACAAAACTTTGCTGGATACCCAGAGACCCCCGGATCGGGGCTTTTTGATTCAGGTGATTCCGAACCGCCGTGACCGCAGCTACGGGGAGATATTGATCGCGGAGTTGGAGCATTTGGCCTGTGGAATCTCCCTGCAGGTGGTTGGCCGCCGCATCTTTTCTCCCCGCCAGCCGGTGCCTGCCACCTATCTGGGCAAGGGAACGGTGGCGGAGCTGGCCGAGGAGATCCAGGCGTGCGGGGCAGAGGTGGTGCTCTTCAACCATCCTCTGTCGGCCATTCAGCAACGCAACCTGGAGCTGCAACTGCAGGCCAAAGTGGTGGATCGTACCGGGCTGATCCTGGAAATTTTTGCAGCCCGCGCCCGTACACGGGAGGGAAGGTTGCAGGTGGAGTTGGCCTCCCTGCTCTATCAGCAGTCCCGCCTGGTGCGCACCTGGACCCATCTGGAGCGGCAGCGCGGCGGTTTCGGCATGCGGGGTGGACCTGGGGAGACCCAGATCGAGGTGGATCGCCGCCTGTTGCGCGCCCGGATCCACAGCCTGGAAAAAATGTTGACCCAGGTGGAGCGGACCCGCGCCCTGCAACGCCACTCCCGGCAGGAGGTGCCCCTCTTTTCCGTCGCCCTGGTGGGTTATACCAACGCGGGCAAATCCACCCTGTTCAACCGCCTCTCCGGGGCCGAGGTGGAAGCGGCGGATCGCCTGTTTGCCACCCTGGATCCCACCCTGCGCCAGGTGCATCTGCCAGGCGGAGGACGGATCATTCTGGGGGATACGGTGGGTTTTATCCGGGATCTTCCCCACCAACTGGTGGCCGCCTTTCGTGCCACCCTCGAAGAGGTGTTGGAAGCGGATCTGCTCCTGCATGTGGTGGATCTGGCGGATCCCGAATGGCAGGAGCAGGAAGAGGCGGTATTGGAGGTATTGCGCACCCTGTTGCAGGAGCGCGGGGGCATGGCGGATAAACCCATGCTGACCCTCTACAACAAAATCGATCAGGTCGACAGCCCCGGCCTGCTGGAGCGTCTTCGCAACCGTGCCCATAGCCGCCTGCTCTCGGCCCGCACCGGCGTCGGCCTGCCGGAGTTGCTGCAGAGTCTGGAAGAGGCGGCCAATCGCCACAATCCCTGTTATCGCCTCTCCCTTCCCGTGACCGAAGCCGCCCTGCTGGCCCGCCTGTGTCGTCAAGGTTTGGTTCTGCAGCGGCAGGATGGGGAAGAGCGGGTTCAACTGACCGTGCTGCTGCCCGTGGCCGTGGCTGGCCGCCTGCACCAGGAGATGGCGCCGTTTGTCCTCTGAATCCCGGTATTCGCCAAAAATTTTTTTGTTTGACAAAATGTCAACAATAAAAATGCGATAGAGCCCCACCTTCCCGGCATGGGGAAAAAAAAGCAGGGAAGCCTCTTGACAGAAACGAAATTCAGCCTACATTAGCACTCGCAGCGGGTTGCTGCTAAAAAGGGTGGGGTGCCCGGTCGGGGTGTCCCGCCCGGAGCGTCTATTATTCAGGTCCGGAAGAGGTAAAAGGGAAAACATGAAAACGAAAATTCGTCCATTGCACGATCGGGTTGTTGTGAAGCGGAGTTCCGAGGAAGAGAAGACCGCGTCCGGGATTATCATCCCCGACACAGCCAAAGAGAAGCCGATCCAAGGCGAGGTGTTGGCTGTGGGCAAGGGTGCCATCATCGAGGAAGGCAAAGTGCGGCCCATGGATGTCAAGGTGGGTGATGTGGTGCTGTTCGCCAAGTATGCGGGCACGGAAGTCAAGATTGATGGTGAGGATCTGCTCATCATGCGCGAGACAGATATCATGGGTGTCCTCAAGTAGCTTTCGGTCACTGTGGGTGCAGGCCGGTCTGAAAACCGCGCCGCACGACAGCAGGCCGAATGCTGCGTCAAGGGGTGCGCATTGGCAGGATGACAACTTTCTAATCGATAAAAAGGTGTAATAAAGATGGCAGCGAAAGAGGTAAAATTTGGCGAAATCGCCCGTGGCAAAATGCTGGTTGGGGTCAACATCCTGGCCAACGCAGTCAAGGTGACCCTGGGCCCCAAGGGGCGCAATGTGGTGCTGGACAAATCCTGGGGCGCGCCCCGGGTCACCAAGGATGGCGTCAGCGTTGCCAAGGAGATCGAACTGGAAGACAAGTTTGAAAACATGGGGGCGCAAATGCTGAAAGAGGTCGCCTCCCGGACCTCCGACGAAGCAGGAGACGGCACCACCACGGCCACGGTATTGGCCCAGGCCATGATCCGCGAAGGGATGAAGGCGGTGGCGGCGGGCATGAACCCCATGGATCTGAAACGGGGTATGGATGCGGCGGTCGATGCCGTGGTGGCCGATCTGAAAAAGCATTCCAAAGAGGTCACCAACTCCGAAGAGGTGTGCCAGGTGGGCACCATCTCCTCCAACAACGACCTGGAAGTCGGCAAAATGATCGCCGAAGCCATGGACAAGGTGGGCAAGGAAGGGGTGATCACCGTCGAGGAGAACAAAGGGCTGGAGACCACCCTGGAGGTGGTGGAGGGGATGCAGTTTGATCGGGGCTATCTCTCCCCCTATTTTGTCACCAACGCCGAAAAAATGTTGGTGGAGATGGATGATCCCCTGATTCTTCTGGTGGAGAAAAAGGTCAGCAATCTGCAGCAGATCCTGCCCGTCCTGGAAGGGGTGGTGCAATCCTCCCGGCAGCTGCTGATCATCGCCGAGGATGTGGAAGGGGAGGCGCTGGCCACCTTGGTGGTCAACAAATTGCGAGGCGGCCTGCGGGTTGCGGCGGTGAAAGCGCCCGGTTTTGGGGATCGGCGCAAGGCCATGCTGGAGGATATCGCCATCCTGACCGGTGGTACGGTGGCTTCCGAAGATGTGGGCGTCAAGCTGGAAAATGTGACCCTGCAGATGCTGGGTACCGCCAAATCGGTGATCATCAGCAAGGAAGAGACCACGATCGTCAACGGTGCCGGTCAGACCGAGCATATCAAGGCCCGTGTCGGTCAGATCCGCGCCCAGATCGAAGAGACCACCTCCGACTATGATCGGGAAAAACTGCAAGAGCGGCTGGCCAAGCTGGCGGGCGGTGTTGCGGTGATCAAGGTGGGTGGCGGCAGCGAAGTCGAGGTGAAAGAGCGCAAGGATCGGGTGGACGATGCCCTGCATGCCACCCGTGCGGCCGTGGAGGAGGGGATCGTCCCCGGTGGTGGGGTCGCCCTGTTGCGGGCCCGTGCCGTGCTGGACAATTTGACCGTCGCCAATGATGACCAGAAAGTGGGCGTCAACATTGTGCGCCGTTCTCTGGAAGAGCCGATCCGGGTGATCGCAGAAAATGCCGGCGCGGAAGGTTCCGTGGTGGTCAACAAAATCCTGGAGAGCAGCACCCACAATTTCGGCTTTGATGCGGCCACCGAGAGCTATACCGATCTGGTGGCTCGTGGGGTGATCGATCCGGCCAAAGTGGTGCGTCATGCCCTGCAGTCGGCCTGTTCTGTGGCAGGTCTGATGATTACCACCGAGGCCATGGTGGCCGAACTGCCGAAAAAAGAGGCCGCTGGCGGTATGCCCGGCGGTGGCGGTGGCGGCATGGGCGGCATGGGCGGTATGGGCGGCATGGATATGTAAATCGCCACAACAGCGCACGCGCTTTTGTGTTGTACAAGAAACACCTTGGGGTATCCCCCCAAGGTGTTTTTTTTATTCCCCCTTGAAAATGCCTTCCATTTTTGTTGACGACAATTAATCTGTTTGATACCATCCGTGCGGGTTTGTCGTTTTAGCTTTCAATAGAGGGGGATGGATTGCCATGGCCAAAAATGGGGGAGAAGTGGTTGATGCTGCAACAGTTTTTGCAAAAGAAAAAGAGATAAGCGATCTGCACCTTGATGATAAACAGATCATCGGCCTGGGATTGTCCGGGGGTGGCATTCGCTCGGCATCCTTCAATCTGGGGTTGTTGCAGGCGCTGCATGTCAGTGGTTTGATGGATAAAATTCATTATTTATCCACGGTATCCGGTGGCGGTTATATCGGGGCGGCCTATTCCTGGTTCAAACACCGGGATGGGCGTCAAGGGTTTCCCTTCACCTTGCCCGATGCGTTACCACAGGATCCCAAACGGCTTCGCATCGACAGCATGCGGGGGCGTGGCGACTTTTTGGCCCCGACCGTCGGATTGAATGCGTGGGCTTTGTCTGCTGCCTGGCTCCGGGGGATATTGGCCAATCTGGCGGTGGTGTTGCCGGCGATATTCCTCATATTCTATAGCGTGGCCACCCTCGGCAACCAACTGCACACTGCGTGGTCCTCTCCCGCACCCTCCTCAAATTTGCAATACGTGGAACAGGCCGTGCAGTGGCTGGAATCCCTCGCACGCTTCCCAACCTGCGGTACTCCCTGCAGCCTCGTGACACTGGACGCAGCGGATCACCTTGTGGCCTGCAAAGGGTCGCCTTGCCCCCCTGCAGCCCCTCCCGACAACAGGCCGCACTATGGTGCCGACTATGTGTTGCTGTTTGGGATGGCTCTGGGGGCGTTGTTTATAGTGAACGCCTTCCTGTACGCCCTGCTGTCGCACCTGAAATGGTCAGTAACCGTGCGGCGTTGGACACAAATAGGCTCCGGTCGCCTGTTGTGGTGGAGCTTGATCTGCCTGTTGGTGGGCAGTTTGCCGTTGGCGGATCGCGTGATCGTCCACTGGACCGCACAGGCCAATATGGCGGCCCTGCTCGGTATCGCAACGACGGCCGCCGGATGGTTCACCCGCAAAAAATCCAATGAAGGGCAGGGTTGGCGATCCCTCGCCATCGGCATCGGTCTGGCTGTATTCTCCTATCTCATCCTGGTCTATTGCTACCGCGCTTTTCAATGGATGGAACAGCAGGATGCATTTGTGTTCATCCTCTTCGTCAGCCTCTTTCTTTTTCTGGCGGTCGGTCTGTGCGCCGATGTCAACCGCATCTCCATGCATCGTTTTTACCGCGACCGTCTCCGCGAAGCCTTCTTGCCCTGTTGCACCGACACAGCGGATGCGTGCAAGGCGCTCGAAAAACAATCCGATCTCTTCGGAATCGCTGAACTGGCCAACCAGCGGCCCTACCATATCGTCAACACCACGATGACCACCCTCACCTCCAAAAAACCGAAATTGGCCGGGCGCGGGGGGGAAAATTTTGTCTTTTCACCCCTGTTTTGCGGCTCCCAGGCGACAGGGTTCCGGCCAACCAGGGAGTTTGCAGACAAACAATTTTCCCTGCTGACCGCCTTCACCATTTCCGGGGCTGCTGTTGACCCCAACAGCGGCGTTACCCATTTTGGTCCCCTGGCCTTTCTCATGACCCTGTTGAACGCGCGCCTGGGATATTGGTGTGTCAACCCGAAAAACGAGGCACAGACGGAATCGCGACCCCGCTGGCTGGCCTACATATGGCGCGAAATGTTGCAGAGCCGATTGGACGAAGAGCAGGCGCATCTCCATCTGGCCGATGGTGGCCATTTTGAAAATCTGGCGGCCTACGAGCTGATCCACCGGCGTTGTGACCTGATCATTATTGGCGACGCCGGGGCGGACAAGGACAATACGTTTGACACCCTGGGCAACCTGGTGGAGAAGGTGCGGGTTGATTTTGGCACGGAAATCACCATCAATACCAAGCCCATGGAGCCAAAAGACAAGGAGAAGGACAAGCTCTGCGAAGAACCCTACCTGATAGGCACGATCCGCTATCCAAAGATAGATGATAAAAATACGGAAAAAATGGGGATTCTTATCTATGTCAACACCTGTCTGTTTCCAGATCTCCCCGCCTGTGTCATGACCTATCAACGCATGAACAAGGATTTTCCTGAACAGACCACCGCCGACCAGTTTTTTGATGAGGCCCAGTTTGAGGCCTATCGGGAGTTGGGATTCCGGGCCGGCCTGCGCATGGCAGGGGCCCTGCTGGGACACGTTGTCAACAAAAGCCTGCCCGACTCTTTGCAGCAGGATAAGGATCACGAGGATCGCTATCGGGAGCTATTGGACAGCCTCAATGATCTGGTTGGCAAGGTGGCAACTGTCAAAAAATATCTTGGCGTGGCTTAAAGCCCGTTGACATTCTGATCCGTGCCGATGGAAAACAATCAGGGAGGTTCAGGAGGGGATTATCCCCTCCTGAACCTCCAGCATTCCCTAATCCTTTTTGAATGCGATGCCCCTGCCTGACTTGCCTGGAGCTCTCCTCTCGCTGTAGACTGCCCTTCCATTGTTATCGCAAGAACCATCCCCCTCAAAAAACTGCCGCGCGGAAATCGATCATGTCTCTTTTGCACCCCCTGTTGTTCCTGGTTGCCTGGTGGTGGATGATGCCGGCGGCGCAGGGGGTACCAGCTCCCAGCGTGGCCCCTCTCCCCGTTGCCCCGCAGGCCGCTGCCGCCGCCCCCGTTGCCCCTTCCTCCTCCCTGGCCACTCTGTGGGAAACCACCCTGCCGACCCCGGCCATGCTCCGCGCCCTGCTGGAAACGGTGACGGCGGAGCTGAACGGGATTCCGAAAGAGAGCAAAGAGGAGGGGGTGGAGCAGCACCGTGCCCTGCTGCAAAAACGTCTCGCCCTGCTGCAAGAATTTTTGGAAACGGTGGAACGGTTGCAAACCCTGCATGCGGCCCGCAACAGTGGGCATGCCCAGGAAGAGGCGTTGAAAAAAAACCTGGCGCAACAGCTCCAGCAACCGCCGCCCAAAGTGCCGGAACGCCCCACCCCGGAAGCCTTCAAACAGGTGCAGGATGCCCTGGAACAGGCCAGTCAGGCGGTGGAAGCCCTGACCGCCCAGGCCAAGGAGCGGCAACTGCTGCTGAGCCAGATCCCGGCAAAAATAGTGGCCAGCAAGGAACGGCTCCAGCATGCCCAGGTCGGTCATCAGCAGTTCCAGGAGCTGGCCAACAAGGCGGAAAATCCCAAAAAACGGCTGTTGAGCCTGCAGGCCGACAATGCCCACATCGAGGCGCAACTCGCCCAGGTGCAGGGGATGCGCTGGGAGGCGGAGCAGGAGGGTGCCATGGGCAGCGTCGCGGTGCAGGACAAACAGCTGGAGATCGCCCAGGCCAGACGGCAATACCAGCAAAAGGCCTTCACTCTCTATCAGGAAGCACTCAACAATCAGCAGACGGAGGTGGCCAACGTCCGTCAGGAGGAGTTGCAGCGCAAGGAGCGTACCGCCCAGCAAGCCACCAGTCCGGAGCAAAAATTTTTGACGGCCCAGGAGTTGGAAATTGCCCGTTTGAAAAAAAACAGTGCCGATCTCAACAAGCTGCACACCGAACTGATGAGCGCGGCTTCCGAGCAGGAGCATCTGTTGCAGGATGAAAAAGAGGAGTTGAAAAGTCTGGAGGCCCTGGCCAAACAGTTTGGTACCCAGGGTTTGGCCGCAGACATTCTCAAGGATAATTTCAACCGCCTGGGTCGCCGTCGCTGGGAACTGCGGGAGGCGCCCCACCCGGAGCTGTTGGCACAACTGACCGCACTGCAACCCCGCCTGTTCGTCATGGATGCTGCCCTGGCCGAGTTGAACGCCTCCTGGAACACCGAGACGCTGGAGATCCAAAACCAGCTGCCCGCCGAGCAGAGAGAGCCTTTTGCCCAACAGGCCACCGCATTGCGCAACAACTATCGCCAATTATTGAACGAAGAGAAGCGTTTGCTGTTTGCACTGCAAGCCGGTGGGCAGCGGCTGCAACTTCTCACCCTGGAACGCACCGCCACGTTGAACGCCATGGAGGGTTTTTTGCTGGCGCGCATCTTCTGGATCCAGGACTCCCCTCCCCTGGGCATGGCCGTGCTGCGACAACTCTTGCACGAACTCTTTGCCACGGCGCGGCATGACTCTTTGCTCAATGTCTGGCGGCAGACGGTGGCCCCGGCGCAGCTCTCCGCCCTGCGGGAGGCCCTGGGCAGCCCGACCGCCTTGTCGGTGGCCTTTGTGCTTTTTTTCGTGCTGGCCCCGGCCCTGTTATGGCTGCATGGCCGTCTGCGCCGCTTGCAGGCGCAGGACAACCGCCTCGCCAAGGGGGAACAGCAACCGCCGCAGCCTGTGCGACCGGAAACGGTCGGGGTGGCCCTGCTGATCCCCACACTGGGGCCTCTCTATGTATTGGTGTTACTCTTTGCCGGCCATCTCCTCGCCTTTCCTGCCACCCCGCTGACCCCTGTTTTGCAGCAGGGGGCGTTGGCGCTGGCGGCCTTCTGGTTTTTGTGGGTGGCCAATGGCCAATGGTTGGCCAGCAACGGCTGGCTGACGCGGCTGTTGCGCCTGCCCCCGGATGTCAGCCAAAGTCTGGCGGGCTCGATTGAGATCAGCCTGTGGGCCTATTTGATCTTTTTGCCCGCCTGGTTTCTCTTTCGCGCCCCCCCTTTTCACTATGAGGCGTTGCCTCGCCTGGGTTATACCCTGTTTGAGTGTGCCGCCGCCTTTGCCCTCTACCGGCTGATTCATCCCGATGCGCCGCTGCCCCGGCACGCCTTTGCCCAGCCCCCGGCTGACCGCGCATCGGCCTCTGCGCCCCCCGGCAAGCCGCCGCCCCCCACCTGGTTCAACCGGCACTGGCGATCCATCAGCCGTTTGCTGACCCTGTTCATGGCGGGTGTGGTGCTGCTGGATATGGGGGGTTACCGTTTTGGGGCCGACTGGCTGGCCTACAACGGCATGCGCACGGTTCTCACCTTTTTTCTGCTGATCGGTCTCTATCGACTGCTCTCCTCCACCGTGGAGCGGTTGATTCGCCGCCGTCGCCGTTCGCCTACCGTTCTGGCGCCCGGTACGCGGGAGACCCTGACCCGCAACCAAATTGCCAGACAGATCACTGCCTCCCTGCGCGTGCTGTTCATCCTGGTGGGGCTGGTGCTGGTGAGCGGTTATTGGGGCATCCACGAACAGACCTTGCAGGCCCTCAAGGGTTGGACCATCTACAGCACCACCGGCAATGATGGCCAGTTGTTGATGGTGACCCTGGTGGATTTCATCCAATTTTTTATGACGTTGTGGATCGTCGTCTGGGTGGTGAAACATTTGCCCCGTCTCTACGAACTGCTGCTCTTTTCCCATTGGTCGCTGGATGCCGGTTCCCGCTATGCGGTGTTGACCATTTCCCGCTATTTGATTTTTATCATCGGCCTTTTGTCTGCTCTCAACGCGCTGCATCTGGACATTGCCAAGATCGGCTGGCTGGTGGCGGCCATCAGCGTCGGGATCGGTTTTGGTTTGCAGGAGATTGTGGCCAATTTTGTCAGCGGCATTATTCTGTTGCTGGAGCGACCGGTGCGGGTGGGGGATATGATCACCATCGGCAACAGCATCACCGGCCGCATCACCCGGATCAACATTCGCGCCACCACGGTGCTGAACACCAATTATCAGGAGCAGTTGATTCCCAACCGGGATTTGATCACCAAGGAGGTGACCAACTGGACCCTGGCCAGTACCACGATCCGTATCGTCATCCCCATCGGCGTTGCTTATGGCAGTGATGTGGGCAAGGTCAAGGCTTTGTTGCTGGAGTTGGCCCATCAGCAGCCCGACATCATGCAGGATCCGCCGCCGGAGGTCTATTTTGTCAATCATGGGGCGAGTTCACTGGATTTTGAGCTGCGCCTTTTTCTCCCGGACCCTGCCCTCAACTGGATTGTCCGGGATCGGATCAACACCGGCATCAACCGGATTTTTGCAGAAGAGCAGATTGAAATTCCTTTTCCCCAGCAGGATATCCATATTCGCACCCTTCCGGGCTGAAGGGCGTCACCAAACCTTCGGCTGGAACGCCACGTCGTTGGCCAGTCTGACCGTCTCACCGGATTGCTCAATCACGAACAGCCCCTGTTTCATGGCAAACTGACTGCCAATACACCAGAAACGGTCGGCCACAGACAGCGTGATCTGCTTTTCCTCCTGGCACATCCGTTGCTTTAAGGCCCTGGCAAGGGTGGCACCCGCTGCCACCCAACAGGGTGATGCACGGTTCGGGATCCGGGAGGGTCTGTTTGGTTTGGGGGTTTTTTATATGGCGGCACTACTGAAAAAAATCACCTGGTTGCTGGTCTCGGTGACCGGAGCACTGGCCCTGGCCACCATCGCCCTGCAGCGGGGCGAACGGGTCAACGCCCTTTGGGTGGTGGTGGCAACGCTCTGTGTTTTTATGATCGCCTTCCGCTTCTACAGTCTCTTTATCGCCAAACGGGTGATGGCACTTGATCCCCAACGGCTGACCCCGGCGATCCGCCTCAACGACGGACTCGACTATGTGCCCACCAACCGCATCGTCCTCTTCGGCCACCACTTTGCCGCCATCGCCGGGGCCGGACCCCTGGTGGGACCGGTCTTGGCCGCCCAAATGGGCTATCTGCCCGGCATGCTCTGGCTGCTCTTCGGGGTGGTGCTGGCCGGTGCCGTGCAGGATTTCATGATTCTCTTTCTCTCCGTGCGCCGCGATGGCAAATCCCTGGGCGAAATGATCAAAACCGAACTGGGGCCGATCCCCGGCTTTGCCGCCCTCTTCGGCACCTTTCTGATCATGATCATCCTGCTGGCCGTCCTCGCCCTCATCGTCGTCAAGGCCCTGGAGGCCAGCCCCTGGGGCACCTTTACCGTCGCCGCCACCATCCCCATCGCCCTTTTCATGGGGGTGCATCTGCGCTATCTGCGCCCAGGCCGCATCGGTGAAGTCTCCCTGCTGGGTTTCGTTTTGTTGATCGTTGCGATCATCCTGGGGGGGCAGGTGGCCCAACATCCCACCTGGGCCGCCGCCTTCACCTTCAACGGCTCCCAGCTGGCAGCCCTGTTGATCCTCTACGGCGGCATCGCCTCCATCCTGCCGGTCTGGCTGCTCCTCGCCCCCCGGGATTATCTCTCCACCTTTTTGAAAATCGGCACCATCATCGCCCTGGCCCTGGCCATCGCCTGGGTGGCCCCTGAGCTGAAAATGGCCCCCATCACCCGCTTCATCGATGGCAGCGGCCCGGTCTGGGCCGGCTCCCTCTTTCCTTTCCTGTTTATCACCATCGCCTGTGGGGCGGTGTCGGGTTTTCACGCCCTGATCGCCTCCGGCACCACCCCGAAAATGGTCGATAACGAGGCCAATATTCCCTTTATCGGCTACGGGGCCATGCTCATGGAATCCTTCGTCGCCCTGATGGCCCTGGTGGCCGCCTCCTGCATCGAGCCGGGCATCTATTTTGCCATGAACAGCCCCCCCGCCGTGCTGGGCGGCACCCTGGAGAGTGCCGCCCGCGTCATCTCCGAATGGGGCTTTGTGGTCACCCCGGAGATGATCCGGCAGACCGCCCAGGAGGTGGGGGAGCAGAGCCTGCTCTCCCGAACCGGTGGCGCCCCCACCCTGGCGGTGGGCATGGCGCTCATGTTTGCCGAGGTGATGGGAGGCAAGGCCATGATGGGATTCTGGTATCATTTCGCCATCCTGTTTGAGGCCATGTTTATCCTCACCGCCGTCGATGCCGGCACCCGTGCGGGTCGCTTCATGCTCCAGGATCTGCTGGGCTTTTTCCATGCCCCTCTGCGCAACACCGCCTCCCTGCCTGCCAATCTTTTGGCCACCCTGCTCTGCGTCGGGGCCTGGGGCTATTTTCTCTATCAGGGGGTCAACGATCCCCTGGGCGGCATCCATACCCTCTGGCCACTCTTTGGCATCGCCAACCAGATGCTGGCCGCCGTCGCCTTGATTCTCGCCACCGCCGTGCTGTTCAAGATGAAAAAGGAACGCTACGCCTGGGTGACCCTGCTGCCCCTGCTCTGGTTGCTGGTCACCACCTTTACCGCCGCCAGCCAAAAATTGTTTCACGAACAGGCCAGGATCGGCTTTTTGGCACATGCCGCCAAATTTCGTGCCGCCCTGGAGAGCGGCACCCTGCTGCCCCCCGCCAAATCCCTGGAGCAGATGCAACAGATTGTCTTCAACGATCGGGTGGATGCCGTGATGGCCCTCTTTTTCATGGCGGTGGTGCTGGTCATCCTGGGCTTTGGGGTGCGTGCCTGTTGGCTGGCCCTGCGCAGCCGTCAGGTGACAGCCAGAGAGGTGCCTGCCACCCTGGCACAGGTGCTTCCATGAGCCGCTGGTGGCGCGCCGGTTGGCCGCTGCTGGGCAAAACCCTGTTGGCCATGATCAACTATCCGGATTATGCCCGTTATTTGGCCCATCACCGCCACCACCACCCGGAGCGGCCCCCCTTGAGCGAGGCGGCCTTCATCCGGGCGCGGCAGGAGGCCCGTTATGGAGGCGGGGCGGGCCATACCCCCCGCTGCTGCTGAGCGGCCAGCGCGACCGCTCCCGGCTTGCTCAGGGATAATAGGCCAGCCGATTGGACCTTCTCGGTCTCTCAGGGACGTGGCCGTGCCGGGGTCCTTGCGGGGGGTGGTCATACCGCCTGGGGTTGTCGTGGTGACCCGCGAAGCCCGGCGCCGGTCCGTGGTGACCGTGGTGACGATGGCAGCCAGTCGTCAGGAAGAGAAGACCAAACAACAGGAAAAACGCTATTTTTTTCATGGGACGCCTCCAGGGTGTGCCAGTGGACGAATGAATGGTCCGAGTCACGGCTCGGTTATCGTCATGGACGGTGGCGGCGGCTGTTTTTGTTGGCGGCGGGCCCCTTTTTTTGTAGTCGTTTTTTTGGCGGGTTACAATCCCGCCAGCTCCTGTTCCAGGACAAACAACAGGCTCCATTGTCCCTGGACCTCCAGTTGCTGCCGGGCCTGGTCCCGCTCCTGACGGGCCGCTTCAAACTGCTTTTGCACCTGCCACAACCGCGCCCGCAACAGATGCGCCTCAACCAGACGACGCCCATAACCCAAGGCGGCAATCCCCGCCTCCACACGGGCCAATCCCGCCTCGGCATCGGCCAGTTGGCCATTGTCCAACGATAAATGGCTGGCCAATAACCACCCGTCCACCCCCCACAACGCCAACCCACCCCGCTCCACCAGGATCAATGCCTCCTCGGCATCCCGGCGGGCCGCCGCCAATTCACCGCATTGTCGCAACACTTCACCCCGCCGCAACAGGCATTCCGCCAACAGATGATCCAACCCCGCCCCATGCAACACCGCAATCGCCTGCCCCAACTGCGCCAACCCCTCCGTTGCCCGCCCCAACGCCGCCAATGCCCGTCCCATGCTCAGATGCTCCATGGCCACCTCCTGAACCGGATCCCCCGGCACCCGCCAACGGAAAAACTCCTCCGTCCGGCGCAAAACAGCCTCCCGATCCGCCAGCGTGCGCGCCTGCTCCAACAGCAGGTCACAATAATATTTGCCCTGCACCCCCAACAAACGGGGCGTGCCAGGTTGACGGGCCCGCTCCAAAATTTCTGCCTGCTGCAAGGCCGCCAAACTGCCACCCATCTCCCCCATCTGCTGCAAAATCGCACCCTGCAAAGCCTGCAAGGCCATCGGCCAAAAGGCCTCTCCCCCCGCTGCCTGCTGGATACCCTGTTTGGCCGTGGCCAGGGCCTCGGCCAGGGCACCCATGGGCAACAGCAGATCGCAGAGCGCGACCGCCCGTGCCGCCCCTTCCGCGCCCTCCTGCTCGCTCCGCCAAAGTATCCGCTGCACCGCCACGGCCTCCGTCAGCCGACCGGCGGCCAACAGGGCGTTGGCCGTCTCCCGCAGGAGCTCTCCGCTCTCCACCGCTGCCAAACCCGCCTCTGAAGGCAGCGCTTGCCAACCTTGTGGAAAAAAGGCCGCCAGGAGCGGCAGCTCATCGCTGACCGCCGCGCCCTTTTCCGACCCCGAGGCAACCCCCCGACCACCCCCCGACCGCCCGGCGCGCCACTGCTGCAGGGCCCAGGGATAATCCCCCCCCAGACCGGCATGCCCCAGGGCCTGTTCCATCGCCTCCGGGTCGCCACCCTGGGCTGCCACTGCCCAGTGCCGGGCAAGGGCCCGCTGCGCCTGCTGCCAGCCCGCCGAATCTGCGGCCTGCCAATGCCGGGTATAATGGGCAGCCACCAGGGGATGCAACGGCCAAAACAGAGGCACCGCTGCCGATGTCACCCGCAACAGACCCGCCTGCTGCAACTCGTTGCGCAGAGCGGCCAATACCTCGACTCCCGCAGCGCGCAAGGAGGGCACCGCCTGACACAGAGCACCCACAGCCGCCTCCTCCATGGGGCGCTGCAACAACGCCAACAGACGCAGGAAGGCGTGTTGCAACCCCTCCTGGGGCCAAATCTGCTTGTCGTAATGCTCCAGCAGCCTTTCCAGAGCGGTTTCCACCCCCGCACCTGTCGCCCACAAGGGCGACAGGGCATCCTTGTTGGCCATGCTGCCCTGGTAATAGCGGGCAATCAACCGGCCCAGCAGGGTTATGCTCAAGGTGTGACCCCGCACCCCCTTGACCACCGGGCGAAAATCGGCAAATTTGCCCCGCACCCCCAGCTCATGCAGCAGTTGGGTGGCCTCATTCTCCTTCAGGTTTTCCAGAGGCAACTCCCGGTACACCCCCCCCCGCAACGGGGCCAACTCCACAATGGGCCGTTGGCTGGCCAATACCAGCAAACGGTGGGAGCAATCCCCGGCAACATTGCCCAGCAAACGGGCCAGGGCGTGCATGCCCGGATCGGCAAAACAGCCCCCGCCCATCCCCTCCTGCCCCCAGTGCAGGGCCTCCACCCCATCCAACAGCATCAGGCCCGCTGTTGCGGCGGTGCGTTCCCGGGAGCCCCCCAGCAGAGCGCGCAACAGGCTCTGGGCCCGTGCCTCCGGGTTGGCGGGCAGCGGCTCCTCCGGGCTGAAAAAAGCCAGGGCCTGCCGGAAAAAGTGGCCACTGCCCGTGCCGTGCGGTTGGCCTGCCCGTTCGGAAAAGGACCAGAAAAAATCATGGCCGCCCCGCGCCTTTCTCCAATGGCGCAGCAGGCAGCTCTTGCCCACCCCGGCCGGGGCCAGCAGGCATACCACCGCCACCTGGGGATCCGCCAGATAACCATCCAGCAGGGCCATGGTTTTTTGCCGGCCCAGACAGAGCTCCTCTTCAATCAGCAGTGGGGGCAGGTCTGCCGGGAGAGGGGAGGGGGTTGGCCGTGGTGGCTCGACGGCGGCCACCTCCACCGCTTCTGCGGGCGGTGTGGTCACGGCAACAGCCGTTTGTTGGGCGCGTCGCCGACCGCTGGATTGGGCGGCGGCAGCAGCGCGTGCCAGCAGATGGGCGCGCCGCCGCCGCAGGGCAAACAGGAGCCCCAGCAGAACCATCACGCCGAGCAGAGCCCCCGTATGTTCCGCCGCCAGGCTCTCCAGGTACGCCAGCCAGTCGGGTGGGGTCTCGTTCTCCTGGGGGGATGCGGCGGATAGCCGTTGTGGCATTCCCAGCAGCAGGCCGCTGATCAGGGCGGCGCGCCAAGTCCGGATCGTGTGTTGCATGGGCAGGCTCCAAACCTGTTGGTTGAACAGTTGTCTCTTGATCATTGTTTCGGAAATCATAAAATTTTTTTCAATAGTTTATAGCTATTACGGGTCCAGGGGGATTATCCCCCTGGTGGGGTCCAGGGGCAAAGCCCC
>JADGCE010000026.1:0-20883 GCA_015229095.1 Magnetococcales bacterium
ATTAGGATTACGTCCCGCCCCAACGTGTGTGCAATACCGGCTTCATAAAACACGTTCGGGTTCCGGCCCGTGCAGTCGCAGATAACAACGCGAGAACGGTCAATCAGGTAAACCACATCCTGGATAATCGCGGCATTTTCCCAAATATTGTCAGCCCGTCTACACCGGAGCCCCACGTTGTCAGCAGACTGCCGGATGCTCTCATAGACCGCGTTGAAGCCTGCATCGAAAGGCATCATTGCTGACGCGAGAGTCGGTTCGATTCTCTCATGATCGGTGATTTGGAACACGGTAGGCCGCTGGCGACGGGGGCGCACGTGTCGGAGCAGGAAACGGTAAAGGTCCACATCTTTCACAGCCCAATGGTTCCGCGAAAACTCGAAGTTATTAGGCATATTTAACTCCATGCAGTTCGCGTAGATCATACTGTTCTGCAGTGGTGGCACATCTGCATCCAAGCTGATCTCAAGGGATAAATCCCTGCCGGTTACTCGCGCTTGCTTGATCCGACCAACGTAAGCAATTTCGTCCGTCGTACCCTCTTCACAGAAAAGGCACGGAAGAGAAATCAGACGATCCAATAGAGGGCCTCCTTGATGCCGAAACTGGTTGGCAATGTGGCCATCTGTGTACTCGAACAGCCGATCCATCGGGACCGTAACTCTGTCCGACCCCCAATCGCGGGTAAACATCAATAGATTAAACATCGCTCCCAAAAATAATTCTGATCATTGGATTTCTAGGGGCACAAGACTAAATTCCTCAATCAGGGAACAAAAAACGGCACGACAGTGTGCCAATCTCCGATTCGTCCAAACCGACAAGCAAAACCAGCCTCATCCCTCTCCAATCCAGGCAAACAACGCGCATCCATCAAGCCCATCAACCACCCACAGGGGAGGCTACCACAACCACCACAACCACCACAACCAAAAATCCACCCCCGCAGACAAATTTTCACAAACCCCAGTTCTCGCCCCCTCTCTTCCACCAAAACCACCCCCATTCAGAGGTCGCCATTTCAACGACGGGTACGCTTGCCCCCAATTGCTGCGAACCGGAGTTGAACTCGGCAGTTTTGAATAAATCGCGCAAGCAATTGATTTATTGTGGCGATGTCGGCAAAAACAGGCCGTGAGGTCGGATTGGCCATCCGTCCTCGGCCACAGATACAGAGAGTGTCAGGCGACATGAGATCCTGGACCGCATGCTACACCATAGCCATGTGGTCACGATTCATGGAGAAAGTTACCGCTTGCGGGAGAAACGACGTTCCGGCCTGTTAAAAGCCGGGACATTGGCAACCAATAATCAACCAACCGGCAGACCCAACATGCCCTGCGCGCCCTGCAGACATGGCGGATCATCCTCATTCACAGCTCCAGTTGCATGGCGGTAATCACACTGGCAGCGATGTCGACCAGACGCCGGTTTTGCTGCATCGCCGCCTTGCGCAGAGCTTGATAGGCCGCCTCCTCGTCGAGCCTGCGCCGCGCCATCAACAACCCCTTGGCCTGCTCGATGATTTTGCGATCCGCCAGCTTCAGACGCGCCTCGTCCCGTTCCCGGCTCAATCGCTCGAAGACCCGGAATCGGGAGATCGCCACCTCCACGATGGAGCGCACACGCTCCTTTTTCAGCCCATCCACCACATAGGCCGATACGCCCGCCTCGATGGCCGTCTTAATCATGGCGCCATCGGCATGATCGACAAACACCGCGATCGGACGCTTCAGACCTGGCAGCACCGGATAGAGGCTCTCCAGCGCCTCCCGGTCCGGACCCGCCATGTCGATCAAAAGCACATCCGGATCAAGCAGCACCACCCGCTCGGCCAGATTGTGCAGCGAATGAATCACCATCACGCGCGCGTAGCCATCTGCCACCAGCCCCTCCTCCAAAATGGCCGCCCTGGCCGGGTCAGTGCCTATCACCAGCACGCGGATTTCCTGGCGATCACGGTTCATGCGGCTTGCCGTCCTCCACCGGCGTGGCCCTTTTCATACTCTTCCAGAAAATCGATCAGCTCAGCCCGGTATTCGTAATATTTCGGATGGCTCAGCAGCGCAGCCCGGGTGCGGGGTCGGGGCAAATCCACCCGCATGATCCGACCGATACGGGCATGGGGACCATTGGTCATCATCACCACCCGGTCGGCCAGCAAAATCGCCTCATCCACATCGTGGGTCACACAGATGGCGGTTACCCGTGTACGGGACCACACCTCCATCAATACCTCCTGCAACTCCCAGCGGGTCAGGCTGTCGAGCATACCGAATGGCTCATCCAGCAAAAGCAGCTTGGGCGACAGGGCAAAGGCCCGGGCGATCCCCACCCGCTGACGCATGCCGTTGGACATCTCGGCGGCGCGCCGCTCCATGGCATCTCCCAGCCCCACCTTGGCCAGATAATAGCTCACCACATCCTCCCGCTGGGTGCGGGTGGCATGGGGATAGACCCGCTCCACACCCAGCGCGACATTCTCCCGGGCGGTCAGCCAGGGAAAGAGCGAAGGAGACTGGAACACCACCGCCCGATCCGGCCCTGCGGAGGAGACCTCGCGACCATTCAGAACGATGCCGCCGCCGGTCACGTCGACAAGCCCCGCCACCATGGAGAGTACTGTGGATTTGCCACAACCGGAGTGACCGATCAGGGTGACACATTCCCCTCGATCCATGTGCAGATTGAAGCCGTCCACCACGGTCAGTGGCCCCTCAGGGGTGGAAAAACTTTTGATCACCCCATCAAACTCCACATAACGGGCAATTCTCGCACCCTGCGCCGCATCCAGATAGGCCTTGGGAGGCCCCTCACCCGGAAAACGCGGTTTGATATCCGGCAGGGATACCAGACTTTCCCTGGAATGGGCCCGTTGCTCACCGGCATGGATCATGAAGCGGGTAATCTCGGCCCGCAGTGCCTTGTATTCGGCTCTGTGTTCAAGCTGCTTGCGCGCCCGGGGTCGGGGAAAATCCACCGCGAAGGGGCGACCGAGGGTCGCCCCTGCCGCCCCGGGCAACAGAGGAATCACCCGATCCGCCAGCAGCAGGGCCTCGTCCACATCATTGGTGATCAAAACCACCGTCTTGCCATCCCTGCCTCGGATGGCGTCAAACTCATCCTGAAGCCGGGCACGGGTCAGGGCATCCAGGGCAGAGAGCGGCTCGTCGAGCAGCAGGATCTCCGGTTGCATCGCCAGGGCACGCGCCACCGACACCCGCTGCCGCATGCCACCGGAGAGTTCAGCCGGGTGCCGGTCGGCAGCATGGGCCAGCCCCACCAGGGCCACAAACTCATCCACCACAGCAGCCCGTTGCACTGCGTTCAATCCCTCACCCCGCACCGCCAGGGCCACATTTTCCCGCACGGTCATCCAGGGCATCAGGGCATAGTTTTGAAACACAACCCCCCGATCCGGACCAGGTCCCCGAATCGGCTTTTCCCGCAGGGTGATCTCACCAGCATCCGGTCGGATCAGACCGGCGATCAGCCCGATCAGCGTGCTCTTGCCGGTGCCGGAAAAACCCAGAATCGCCACAAACTCCCCTTGCGCAACCTCCAATTGGATCCCATCCAGCACCTTGTGCGTTCCATACGATTTGCTTAAACCCTGCAACCTGAGAAAGGCCATGTTGTGTACTCCATGTGGGTGTTCTGTTGTCCGTCAACGTCCTCTGGCATAGGTGAAGAGGCCCTGGAGTGCCTGCATGAGCCGATCCAGCAGAAAACCGATGCCACCGATGGTGATCACCGCCACCATGATCTTGGCCAGGGACTCGGAAGAGCCGTTCTGGAACTCATCCCAGACAAATTTACCCAGCCCGGGATTTTGTGCCAGCATCTCGGCGGCGATCAACACCATCCAGCCCACGCCCAGGGAGAGCCTGAGCCCGGTAAACATGTAGGGGAGCGCCGCAGGAATCACCAGCCGGCGCACCTTGGTCCCCCAGGAGAGTCTGAGCACCCGGACAACGTTCATCAGATCCCGGTCAATCGATGCCACGCCAACAGCGGTGTTGATCAAGGTTGGCCACAGCGAACACAAAGTCACGGTGATTGCCGAGTTGAGAAAGGATTTTTCAAAAATCGGCTGCTCGCTGGCGTAGAGTGCGCTGACCACCATCGTCACCAGCGGCAACCAGGCCAGAGGCGATACCGGCTTGAACAGCTGAATCAACGGGTTCAGGGCGGCGTTGATGGTGCGGGAGAGACCACAAAGCACCCCCAGAGGAATGGCCAGCAGCGCGCCCAGCAAAAAACCGGCAAAAACCGTCTTCAAACTGGTCAGGATCTGATCCAGATAGGTGACCGAACCGGTATAAGGGGCGCGACGGTGGGTCTGCCCCTTGGCGGCCCGCTCCTGTGCCAACCGCTCCTGGCGTTCCAGAAAAAGCGTGCGGCGTTCCCGTTCCGCTAGGTGATCCTTGTAAAGGTTGGCGAATTGGGTGGCGACCATGGCGGGACCGGGAATCTGGCCAAGTGTGGTGCGAACCTGGGGCGCGAGCAGCGACCAGGCACCCAGAAAGAGCGCAATGGCCAAAACCGGGACCAGCAAACCGAGCCACAGCTCCCGGATCTGGGTACGTGGATCCCGCCCCGCACAGAGACGATACAGCGGCACAATCCAGCCGAGTCCCATCAGGTTCATGGCCGGAGCCAGACGGGCCAGAGAAGATAACCAGCGTGGCATGGAGCGTCTCCTTGCATGATCAGACTTTGTCGTTGCCCTTCAATCCGATGGGCAACGCAGCCAGGTAGGCGTTGGGGGTGCGACCGTTGAAGGGAATGCCGTCGATAAAACCCTCCTGAATATCCCTGTAGCCATCGCTTGTGAAGGGAAAGGACGCCTCCGGCACCTTGCCCTCCTCCACCAGTTGTCTGGCCGCTTGCAGGTAAAGATCGGGCCGATACACCTTGCGCGCCGTGTCGTGATACCACGTGTCGCTTTTGGCCTCTGCAATCTGCCCCCAGCGGCGCATCTGGGTCAAAAACCAGACCGCGTCAGACAGATAGGGATAATTGGCAAAATAGCGGAAAAAGACATTGAAATCCGGCGCAGGCCGGCGATCACCCTTCTCGTATTCAAAGATGCCGGTCATGGAGTTGGCGATCACCTCCGCATCGGCACCCACATAGCGGGATTGGGCGAGGATCTTCACCGCTTCGGCGCGATTGGCATTTTCCTTCTCATCCAGCCACATGGCGGCGCGGATCAGTGCCTTGAGCACGGCCAGATGGGTGTTGGGATGTTTCTCCGCCCAACCCCGGGTGACACCGAATACCTTTTCCGGGTTGTTGCGCCAGATTTCATAATCGGTGATCACTGGCACGCCAATCCCCTTGAAAACCGCCTGCTGGTTCCAGGGTTCACCGACGCAGTAGCCATGAATGGTACCCGCCTCCAAGGTGGAAGGCATCTGTGGCGGCGGAGTGACCGACAGCAGCACGTCGGCCTTGATCTGGCCAGAGATGTCTGTGGGGGAGTAAAACCCCGGATGCAGACCACCGGCAGCCAGCCAATAGCGCAGTTCATAGTTGTGGGTGGAGACAGGAAATACCATACCCATCTGAAAGACGCGCCCTTCCTTGCGGAACGCTTCCACCACCGGCTTGAGGGCATCGGCCTTGATGGGATGGATCGGCTTGCCGTCACTGCCGGCGGGGATATGGGGCTTCATACGCTTCCAGACATCGTTGGAAACAGTCACCCCGTTGCCGTTCAGGTCCATGGAGAAGGCGGTGATCACCTCGGCCTGGGTACCAAAGCCGATGGTCGCTCCCAAGGGTTGACCGGCCAGCATATGGGCACCATCCAACTCACCGGAGATCACCCGATCCAACAACACCTTCCAGTTGGCCTGGGGTTCCAGGGTGACATAGAGCCCCTCCTCCTCGAAATAGCCTTTTTCAAAGGCCACCGCCATAGGTGCCATATCGGTCAATTTGATAAAGCCGAGTTTGAGACTCTCCTTTTCCGGTTGGACACCCTGAGCTGCGGCGCGCACCCAGCTTGGCATGGCCGCCATGGCCACACCGGCACCCAGCGTACCCAGCAGGGTGCGACGGGAAAGGAGAAGCGAAGAGAGACAACGTTTCTGGCGGGTCATGGATTTTCTCCTTACTACGCAGCGAGCGGGTCAAAAACGGGCAATCAGGTGCCCCCAAAAAAAACGCCATGAGCCATCCCCCTCCTGGCGCTCCCCATGATCAGAGAGCTGCCAGGATGGTCGGATGATTCATGGCGGCGTTGCCATGCATGCACCCGGCGGGTGCATCGATTCGTATCGGATAAACGCCCACGCTGGCGTCTTGACTGCCTATTGATCAATTTTTATGCCACACATCACAACCATTTGTTTATTCAATTTATTTCATCTTATTGCAGGAGGATTGGCCCACGCACGATCCATTGGAAGAGGCTCTCCCATGGCCGTTGCATCATCGTGCAGCACCACCTGCACAAAAAACAGTCAATTTATATTGTCTGACAGCATGGCCTGCATAAAAATTGCGCATTACTGCCTCACACCCAACCATAAATGCAGAGCATTCGCTATCTTACGAATTGGCAAGCAAGCTGCTTACAGTGCTGACAAGAACATTCCCGCCCCACGCAGCGCCGCGTGATGGGCGGAGCATACAGGATAAAGACGTCCGAATGGCATCCCCGAACAGCTCCTGCGGCCACCACCGCACGGAGCCGGTTCCGGCAACGCCATTGGGACGTTTTTTTTTGCCTAATCCCTCGCCAATTGAAGAGGAGTTGCATCATGCAAGAGTCGCTGATCGTGGTGGGCAACGGTATGGCCGCACTGCGCACCCTGGAAGAACTGACAGAACTGGCTCCAGATCGCTACCGGATCACCGTTTACGGAACCGAACCCCATGCCGGCTACAACCGGATTTTGCTCTCCTCGGTGCTCGCCGGCGAGAAGCAGCTCGACCAGATCATTACTCACCCCGTCACTTGGTATAACGAGCGGGGTATCGAACTCAAGGCCGGTGTGTCGGTCACCGCCATTGATCGGAAAACTCAGCGCATCACCGATTCCCTGGGCAACCGGGTGCCCTACGACAAACTTCTGCTCGCCACCGGCTCCCACCCGGTGATCCTGCCGTTGCCGGGCCATACGCTGCCCGGGGTACTGCCCTTCCGGGATGCCATCGATGTGGAACGCATGCTGGCCGCTGCGCAAGGGGGCGGCCAGCACGCCGTCGTCATCGGTGGCGGTCTGCTGGGGCTGGAAGCGGCCATGGGTCTGCTCAAACAGGGCATGGAGGTCACGGTCGTCCACTTGATGGGAAGCCTCATGGAGCGTCAGCTCGATGCGGATGCCGCTGAACTGCTCCGATGCGAGCTGGAAATGCGTGGACTCCGTTTCAGACTCAACGCGGAAAGTGCCGCCATCCTGGGAGAGCAGCAGGTGACCGGCCTGCGACTCAAGAGCGGCGAGATCCTGCCGGCAGATCTACTGGTGATGGCGGTTGGTATCCGCCCCAACGCCGACCTGGCCAGGAGTGCCGGCCTTGTCTGCAACCGGGGCATCGTGGTGGATGATCATCTGAGCAGCTCCGATCCGGCCATCGTGGCGGTTGGCGAGTGCGTTGAACACCGGGGGGTGGTTTATGGCCTGGTGGCACCCCTCTACGCCCAGGGCAAGGTGCTGGCCCGTCATCTGGCGGGTGTGGAGAGCCCGGGCTGCTATGAGGGCTCCACCGTCTCCACCCGGCTGAAGGTCACCGGGGTCGATCTCTGTTCCGCCGGGGAGATCCATGGGGAAAAAGAGGATGAAATCCTGATTTTTACCGATCCGGCGCGGCGCGTCTACAAAAAGCTGATCGTACACAATGAACGGGTCAGGGGTATGGTGCTGCTGGGAGACACCAGGGATGGGCCGTGGTATCTGGAGCTGATGCAGCGTCAGGAACCGATCACCCCCATTCGGGAACACATTCTGTTTGGCAACGCCCATCTGGGGGATGCCGGGCACGGCCCGGCAGGCGTGGTCCATCTGTCGGACGATCACGAGGTCTGCGGCTGTAACGGTGTCAAAAAGGGCCGCATTCTGGAAGCGATCAGCCGCCTGGGATTGACCAGCGTGGAGGAGGTTCGCACCCACACCAAAGCCTCTGGCTCCTGCGGCTCCTGCACCGGGGTGGTGGAGCAGCTGTTGGCTGCGGCACTGGGAGGCGATTATGTTTCGCCGGTCGCCAAGGCGCTCTGCGGTTGTACCCAACGCACCAGCGATGAGGTGCGGGAGGCGGTCAGAGAGGGCCAAGCCATGCCGGTACGTGCGGTAATGGCCCGGCTTGGCTGGTCAACCCCCGATGGTTGTCCGGCCTGTCGACAGGCGATTCAATACTATCTGACCGTCTTCCATCCGGCCAGCCACCAGGAGGAGCGTTCCGCCCGTTTTGTCAACGAGCGCTACCATGCCAACATCCAAAAAGATGGCACCTATTCGGTCGTGCCGAGAATTTTCGGAGGGATCACAGCGGCCAAAGAGTTAAAAATGCTGGCCGACCTGGTAGAACGCTTTGCCATCCCGGAGGTCAAGTTTACCGGTGGTCAGCGGCTCACCCTGCTGGGAATCCGCCGGGAACAGCTCCCGGCAATCTGGAGCGAGTTGTCCAGCCATGGGATGGTCTCTGGTCACGCCTACGGCAAGGCGGTGCGCACCGTAAAAACCTGTGTGGGCAGTCGCTGGTGCCGCTTCGGCACCCAGGACTCCGAGGCCCTTGGGGTGGAACTGGAGCAAAAACTCTGGAATTGCTGGACTCCCCACAAGGTCAAGTTGGCGGTCTCCGGCTGTCCCCGCAACTGCGCCGAGGCCACCATCAAGGATATCGGCGTGGTGGGGGTGGAGTCGGGTTGGGAGATCCACGTGGGGGGCAATGGTGGCATCAAAGTGCGGGTGACCGATCTGCTGACCAAGGTCGCCACCCACGAGGAGGTCCAGGAGTGGTCCGCAGCCTTTCTGCAACTCTATCGCCGGGAGGCCCGTTATCTGGAACGCACTGCGACCTGGTTGGATCGGGTCGGCATCGGCTTTGTGCGGGAGCAATTGGCCGATCCGGCCATGCGGCTTGCCCTTGCCTCGGAGTTTCAGAAGGCTCACACAGAGATTGAGGATCCCTGGCAGGCAGGAAGCAAAACAGAGTCGGCGCGTCACTTTGCGCCATTGGCCATCATCGGGCAGCAGACGGAGGTTGCGGCATGAACGACACTTGGCATTATGTGGGTCTGTTGGATGAGATCCCCTCCCTGGAAGGGCGGGTGGTCAAGCATGACCGGTTGGGCGATCTGGCCCTGTTCCGCACCAGCGATGATCAGCTCTATGCCGTGGAGGATCGCTGCCCCCATCGGGGCGGTCCTTTGTCGGCGGGCATGGTGCATGGCCGCATGGTAAGCTGTCCCCTGCATGGCTGGCGGCTGGATTTGGCCACCGGCGAGGTGCAGGGACCGGACCATGGCTGCGTGACGCGCTACCCGGTGCGGGTGGAAGAGAACAAAATCTATCTTTGCCTGGAGCCTGACCATGCCTGATCCCCCCTGGGTACGCACAACCTGCCCCTACTGCGGCACCGGCTGCGGCATCCGGGTCCAAAGCGATGGTCAGGGGGGGATTCTGGCCCTCGAAGGGGATCCGGATCATCCCAGCAATGCCGGACGGCTCTGCGGCAAGGGGATCAACCTGGCCGAAACCCTGCCCATGGATCAGCGGTTGCTCAATCCATCCATTCGGGGAGATCAGGTCACCTGGGAGCAGGCACTTGACCATGTGGCCAACAGCCTGACGGAGGTTATGCACCGTTACGGCCCGGACGCCATTGGATTCCATCTCTCCGGCCAGCTGCTGACCGAGGACTACTACGTCGCCAACAAGCTGGCCAAAGGTTTCATCGGCACCGCCAATGTGGACAGCAATTCGCGGCTCTGCATGGCATCGGCGGTGGCTGGCCACCAGCGGGCTTTCGGTGCCGACCTGGTGCCGGGCTGTTATGAGGATCTGGAAGAGGCCGAGTTGGTGATCCTGGTGGGCAGCAACGCCGCCTGGTGCCATCCGGTTCTCTTCGGGCGATTGCTCGCTGCCCGGCAGCGTCATCCGGAACGCATGCTGGTGGTGATCGACCCGCGCCACACGCACAGCGCGCAGGCCGCCAACATGCACCTGCCGATCCGCAGCGGCAGCGATGCCTGGCTCTGGCTGGGGCTCATGCAGCATCTCTTCTATCACTACCGCAAGGAGTGGTCCGCATTCCCCACCCAGATCGATTGGCATACCCAGGATCTGGCCGCCGCCTACGGCCACGACATTTCTGCCGTCGCCGCCGCCACCGGTTTGCAGTCTGACGACATCACACGCTTCTATAACCTTTTTTTGCATACCGAGCGCACCGTGACCCTTTTCTCCCAAGGCATCAACCAGTCGGAGCACGGCAGCGATACCGTCAATGCGATCATCAACTGCCACCTTCTCACCGGACGGATCGGCCGTCCAGGCATGGGGCCTTTCTCCCTTACCGGCCAGCCAAACGCCATGGGCGGTCGGGAAGTGGGCGCATTGGCCAACCAGCTCGCCGCCCACATGCAACTGGACAATCCCACCCACAGGCAGATTGTCGCCCATTTTTGGGGCAGCAAGCGGTTGGCCTCTCAACCGGGACTCAAGGCGGTGCAGCTCTTCCAGGCCGCTGAGGAAGGGAAGATCAAGGCGCTTTGGATCATGGGGACCAATCCCCTGGTCAGCCTGCCAGACGGCAACAGGGTGCGCCGTGCCCTGGAACGCTGTCCGCTGGTCATTGTCAGCGATTCGGTCGTCAACACGGACACGGCAGCTTACGCCCATGTCTTGTTGCCTGCCCGTCCCTGGGGGGAAAAGTCAGGCACCGTAACCAACTCAGAGCGCCGCATCTCCCGACAAAAGGCCTTTCTGCCCCCATTGGGCCAATCCATGCCAGACTGGTGGATGCTTGCCGAGGTGGGCCGCCGGATGGGGTTTGCCAACGCCTTTGCCTATCCGGATGAGGCCAGCATCTTCAAGGAGCACGCCACCCTCTCCGGGCTGGGCAATGACGGAACCCGCCCCTTCGATATCGCCGCTCTGGCTGATCAGCCCTACGACTCCCTGGAGCCGATCCAGTGGCCGGTGCAAAAACTGCGTGACGGCGGGATCGCTGGAACCCGGCGTCTGGGTGGCGACGGGCGCTTCTTTACTCCGAAAGGAAAGGCGCGGATATTGGAAATCATGCCCGCCACGACCCGCACGCTCAAAAACGGTGAGTTGCGGCTGAACACGGGTCGCATCCGGGATCAGTGGCATACCATGACCCGCACCGGGGTCTCCCCTGCCCTCTCTCGTCATGAGCCGCAGCCGTTGCTCGACATCCATCCCGAAGATGCCGCACGTCACACGCTGCAGGAGGGGGAGCTGGTACGCCTTGTCAACGCACAGGGGGAGGCACTGCTCAGGGTACGGATGAGTGCAGGTCAGCGCCGAGGTGAGCTGTTCGCTCCCATGCACTGGTCGAGATTTTTTTGCGCCAAGGGAGCGATCAACGCCTTGGTGGCCGCCCACCTCGATCCCATTTCTGGCCAGCCCGCTTTCAAGAGTACTGCGGTGCGGTTGGAGCCGGTTATCCGGCACTGGCGAGGCTTTCTGCTCAGTCGAACACCGCTGGATCCCACGGAGATCTGGTGGTGCCGCCGCGCCGTGGCACCCGCTCTCTGGCAGTATGATCTGGAGGGCCTGACACCCCTTGCGGATTGGCGTGCAGCGAGTGCCCGGTGGCTCGCTGCGCCTGAGGATGCAGAGTGGATCGAGTGTACCGATGCCGCCCAGGGACGTTTTCGTCGCGCCTGGCGGCATAACGAACAGCTGATGGGCTGTCTGTTCATCGAACATACCGCCCCCCTGCCCGACTCGACCCGGTTGTTGTCTTTTTTTGCGCACAATCAACCGCAGGATCTCCTCGCATTGCTGGCCGGTGCGGCGTGCGCGACCGACCGTCGGTCACAGCACCAAGGGGGCGATCCGCGAGGAAAAATGGGCGATAACAGGAAACAACGGCCTGGATCATCGTATGGACCACAGAGGGCGCTTTGATTCAGCCCGTGGATCCCAACCCGCTGGCGATGGCGTTGATGGTCAGAAACAGGCTGGTTTGCAAAGCCTCCATCTCTTCGTCTGCGTTCGCACCCATGCGTTGTGCCTTGCGCAATCGTCGCAACAGATCCACCTGATGCCGGTGCAGACAGCGCAGGGCATCCCGCCGACTGGACAGCCCCTGATACAGATCTTTGTGTCGATCCTCCAGCGCTCCCCCATACAGATATGCCATCTCTGTGCAGGTGCGCCGGTACTCCTCGCCGATCCGCCCCATGAACTGTTCCCGCAACGCATCCTCCTCCACAAGGCTGGCATACGCCTGCATCACCTCCCAATCCACACCCGCCAGACTGATGGCAATACTGTTTGCCACACAGTAGAGGGGTGGCCAGAGAAAGGTATGCTGACGGAGCAGGTCAAAGGAGGAGGGGTGTTCCGTTCGCAGTCGCGCCAACGCCGTCCCGACGCCATACCAACCGGACAGCAAAAAACGGCTCTGACTCCAACTGAACACCCACGGAATTGCCCTCAAATCGGCAATGGTACGCTCTCCCCGTCGCCGGACGGGACGGGAGCCGATACGGCTGGATTCAATCGCGTCGATGGGGGTGGCCTGGCTGAAAAACACCAAAAACCCCTCTGCATCCAGCAAATCACGGTAGATTTCCCGGCTGAAGAGGGCAACCTGATCCATGATCTCCGTCAGGCGATCCGACTCTTCTTCGGGGGGAAGCCAGGAAGCCGTGGCGCCCGATGCGCCCGCCACCAGCAACTCAAGATGATGGGCGGCGGTCATGCGGTTGGCATACTTTTGGGCAATGACCTCCCCCTGTTCGGTCAGCCGCAAATCATCCCCCAGGGCCCCGGGAGGCAGGGCGCGCAAAAAGCTGTGGATGGGGCCCGCACCCCGGCTGATGGAACCTCCCCGACCGTGGAAAAACCGTATTTTGACACCGTGTTGCGTGCCCACCGCAGTCATCGCCTGCTGCGCCTGATACAGCCGCCAGCGGCTTGCCCAGATGCCACCATCCTTGTTGCTGTCGCTGTAGCCGATCATCACCTGCTGCACCAGCACGCCCTCCCCCTGACGGGCTGCCTGAAGTGCCAGGGAACGGCGCGTCATGGGATGGGAGAGAAACTGGGCCAAAATCTGCGGACTGCGCTCCAGATCGTCGATGGTCTCGAACAGGGGCACAATACGGATGGGAAAGGCCGCTCCTTCGCTGCCCTCCACCAGCAGCCCTGCCTCACGGGCAAACAGATAGATCACCAGCAGATCCGAAAGATGGCGCGTCATGCTGACGATCAACCCACCCAGGCCTTCCGTCCCGAATTTTTTTACATGGTCGGCCAGCACATGATAGCACGCCAACACCGCATCCGCCTGCGGACCAACCTGTACCCCGCTGCGCACAAAAGGACGCGGGGAGCACAGTTCCTGCTCCAGAAGAGCGCAGCGCGACGCCTCCGGCCACCCTTCATAGCCACCATGCCCCACGCCGGCTTTGCACAATAATTGATCCAGAGCTTGATCATGAAACTGGCTGTTCTGACGGATATCCAGGCAGGCCAGGTGAAACCCAAAGACACGGATATGATCCTCCAAGGGATCCAGCATCCGTTTGGCCAAATGGGCAGCCCCGATCTCCACCAGGGAGCTCCGCAGAGTTGCCAAATCGGCCAACAGCTCGGATGGCTGGCGATAAGAGGCTTCCCACAATGCTTCGGGATCATGAGGCAGCGCTGCCAGCATCAGATTGAGCATCTGTCGCCAGGGCTCGTCCCGGTTGCGCGCCATGGCGGCGTGCCCTGCCTCCCCCAACCCCCGTTCCAGCACGCGCATGCGTGCCAGCAGGGAGGCCGGTACAGCCTGGACATGGGCCGACAGACTCAGCCTTCTGGCGACCTCCTGCAATTTTTTTTGCAGCTGCTGCAGGGCGTGGTGGCGCAACGCCCGCAACGTTTCCAGGGTTACCTCTGCGGTGACCAGCGGGTGACCATCCCGGTCGCCTCCCACCCAAGTACCGAAGGTGAGGCGCGGCCATGCGGGGGTTCCCTCCAACTCGGCCGCCTGCCACGCCTCCTCCAACCGCCGGCGCACCGGCAAGAGGGCATTGGGAAAAACCCGCGCCAGATAGTGCAGTACATTGCTGCGTTCCGCCTCCAGAGTCGGCTTTTCCAACAACACCTCTCCGGTACGCCACAACTGCTCCAATACCCCCTTGATGTCCGCCCGGATCTCCGCCTGCTCACGAACGGTAAACATGCTGTTTTCCAGTTGCAGGAGCAACAGATACAGTTCTCGATGGTGTTCCAGAACGGTGCGTCGTTTGGCTTCCGTGGGGTGGGCTGTGAGCACCGGTTCCACATGCACCTGGGCAACCGCACGATGGATCTCCTGGGCACCCATGCCCATTTTTTTCATCCGTGCGAAATGGTACTCCCAGGATCCGGGAATCTGCTCTCCCTCTCCCCGATTGCGCAACCCCCTCCGGGATTGCATGGCCAAATTTTCCTCAGCCATGCTGTGCAACTGGAAGGCAATGGAAAAGGCCTGGATGAGTTTGGGAGACCAGCTTTCCGGATCCGGCACCGTGCCGGATCCGTTGAAGGGCATGCAGCGGGCAATCTCTCCCTCTCCCATGGATTCCAGCAGCTCTTGAAAACAAGCCATCAAGAAAAGGGGCCCCCTGTCGGGGCGTTGCGGGTTTGGCATGGCCTGAGAAACTTCAATCACCGAAAAGTCCCGCAGGAGACGACGGAGATCTGTTGGGTGGTCATGGCTGTTTTTTTCTTTCGCTTTGCGATGCCAGCGCACGATTATTGATCGTCAAATCCACATGGGCAGGATTGACCTCCTCACGTGGACTGTTTTTTCCCGGCCCGTCATGACTGTTGGGAGAGATAGGGCTGGCGTATCCCTGGGAACCGGGAGAGGCAGTGCTATGCGGAGCAGACGCACCATGCGAACCGGCAGCATACGAACCGGGAGCATACGGACCAGGGGCATGCGGACCAGGGGCATACGGACCGGCAGCATACGGACCAGGGGCATACGGACCAGGGGCATATGGACCGGGGCCATTCCGCCGATTGGTATTGTTGAGAAACGGCATGCTGAACCCATTGCCGTTGTTGCCATTATTGAAAAATGGCATGCTGAACCCATTGCCGTTGTTGCCATTATTGAAAAACGGCATGCTGAAGCTTTCGGCGTGTGCTTCGTTTTCCCATCCCAGCGCGCCTCCCAACACCAGAGCCACGGCCAAGAGGCCTGTTTTCTTTTTGCATTTGCTCATTGTTTTCAAATCCTTTCCGTGATTTTCCATGCCACTGGTTGGAATGAATCGTGACCTGAATGTTTTCACAACGGCGCATCGGTCGACAGACGAAAAAAACCGCGCAGATGGACTCTGTAGAGGCCAATCCACCGCGCAGCGCGTAACCTTACCCGTTCCTGCAAGGCCGGTCAAGCCAACTGTGCTGAGATGGCCAAGCAACCACAGCCCGCAAGGCGTGCGCTGTCTGTGCGATCAGAGCGGTCAATGGATGGGCACTATTTCCGTGAATCCCTCTCTGCAACCAGTTGGAATGGTATAAATTTTCGCCAATTTCCGCCTGCCTCCTGATACATTCTGGAAAGACATCGCTTGTTGTAGCTCTCCACTTGATGTTTGCTCTCTTCCAGCAGTTGCGTGTAGCTTGTCTTGCGGGCCAAGGTGTTCTGCTGGAAGGTGACCACCTCCGCATTGTATTGTTCCACCAACCCTTCCCGGATTCCCCTGCGTTTTTCCTCGTTGAGTTTTTTCCTCGCCTCCTGGAGAGCCTCCTGTTCTCGATTGTGCGTATCGCTCAGCTGTTTGGCCTGTTCCTGATTATGCTCGATGCGCCTCTTTTGCTTCAGGCAAGTGGCGTTAACCATTCCATCCGGGTCGGTTGGAGCTTCCCCATCCCGTCCCCCCAGGATCAGTTTGCTTTTTTCCGCATCGATCAACCATTTGCCAAAGCGTTCCAGAATGGTGATACCGAGCAGCGGAGCGATACCGCGTTTGCCAACGGATGCAACAACGTGCTCAATCCCTCGTTTGCCCAGGGTGACCCGTTTCAGGTGAATCTCTCGCACCTCCACCAGCGAACCATCCGCAATTTTCATGGTGTTGGTGCCTATCTGATCCTGGGCCGTCAGCCCGTTGCGCTGGAGCTCTTCAAACATCTCCTCAGGCAGGAGCAGCGTGCTCGCTCCGGTGTCCACCACAAATCGACCCTGCACCGTCTCGTTCAGCGTCACATCCACCCAATATCCCCCCAGTTGGGAAGGAGTGACCAACGGGATCTCCTGCGGGCCGACCGCTGTTTCCGACAGTTGGATGGCGGAAATATTGCCGGCAGGGGGCAAGGGAATCGATTCGGACTGTTCCCCTTTCCGACAGGGAAAATTTTTGAAAACCCGCTCCCCGTCGGCGCGCAGACACCGGTAGAGCTCACCTGCCCACCCCTTTTCCACAGGGAGTGCCAGGCACAACAGCAGGACAAGAGGCAGAGAGCGCCTGATCCATACGATGGAGAAGCCACCCGCTCCTCTCTGAACAGCTCTCGACAGATGCATCGGCGACTCTTCCTCCCGGTGTTCATCACGACATCCACGGGGCACCCTGAAGGGTGCGCATGCCTCAGGCAACGCTTCTGCCTGTGTTGCTCCGTCACGGGGCTCGTCTTGTGCACGGTTATCTGGAAACAGCGGGTTGGGGCGGTCTCCTGCCTGCGGTTGCCTGGCAATGGTCGGTTTGGGATGGATCACCCCAGCAGATGATTATACTGGGGTGATCTTCCTCACCCTTCCGAAATGGCAGCACTGGCAGGGGCAAAAGGTAACATTCTGCGGGAGGGTGGGTCAAGCCAGCCGTCATCAAGCCGCTTCGCTGTGACTGCTCGCACCCATGTTCATGGCATGTTCCAACTCTTCCGACGAGAACACCTTATCGGTGTCGAGGATGATGATACAGTGATCCCCCTGGATCAAAAATTCTCGAATTCCTCATCCGAATGGGCCCTCTTCATCTCCACCCCGGCAGACTTGTGGGCGACCATCCCGGTGGATTTGCGTCCAGGGAGAGGCAGTGCCTTGGCCACATGCTTCTGGCTGTGGGCAATCTGGGGTTCGGAGCGTTTCGGCTTTTGAGCCGGTCTCCGCTTGGCCGTTTGCCCCTGTTGCCCCAGGTTGAAGAAGGTGGACAACGTGCGTGCATGGTTTCTGGCCACGGCAGACAACCGCTCCCCCTCCTTGATCATGGCGTGTTCATGCAGGGGCAGCAACATGACGACCATCATCACGATGGCAACCAGCACCATGATGGTGGAGAGCAGCAAAAAACGGGCGCGGGAGGTGGCAAACTGCATCACGTGGCATGATCCTCCGAGGATGACAGGGCTGCCCGTTTCGGACGGTCACGTTCAGAACGGTCCGGGCATTCCAGGAGAGAACTATTCTCCCCTGCGGGAGTCCAGAGGGGGATGCCCCCTGGTGAGTGGAAGCACATCGTTCAGAGCAATCCCCAACTGGCGCATTTTGCGAAACAGGGTAGTGCGGCTCATGCCCAGGTAGTGGGCGGCCTGCTCCCGTCGCCAGTTGCATGCCGACAAGGTGCCCGGCGCCATCAAGATGGCGGGCCAACACCCGGCGCAATGCGGCATCATCGTCAATAATCAGGATGGTTCCCAATCTGGCTCCCATGCCCTGGCATGCCAGGAGATCGTTAAAAATATTAGTGTTTCCAGAAAAACAGACCAATCAGCCAGAAAGGCATCTATTGGAGCCGTCAGGTAAAGCGTGCGGATGCGTGATCATGATAACCTCCCGAGGGGAAAAAAACAGGGGGTGGAATAGAGCCGTTACACCGCCATGCAGCGCACTCAGGCCAGATCGAACAAGAGGATCTCCCCGTGGTCGCAACCGACAACCCGCACTTCACGTTCCTGACTCAAGGCGAGCCCATCCCCTCCGAAGAGCCGCTGGCCATTGATCTCCACCTCGCCCGATACAACCTGCACCCAGGCATGACGGCCTGGGTCTAACACATGGGACAAGAGTGTGCCAGGTTCCAAAATCAATCCAAACAGGCGCACATCCTGATGAATGGGCAAGGATTGGTCCGCCCCGTCCGGGGAAGCGATCAAACAAAAACGCCCCCGTCGTTCCTCCGCAGGAAAGCCCTTTTGCTGGTACCCCGGAGGCAACCCTTGCCGTTCAGGCAGGATCCAGATCTGCAAAAAGTGCGTCGGCTCGGTCGAGGAGGGATTGTGTTCGCTATGACGAATGCCGGAACCGGCGGTCATACACTGCACCTGACCGGCACGCAAAACCGATTCCACGCCGGTGCTGTCCCGATGCTGCAGAGCGCCTCGAATCAGAAAGGAGATCACCTCCATATCCCGGTGGCCATGCCAATCGAACCCGGTGCCAGGCTGGATCACATCCTCGTTGACAACCCGCAGGCTGCGAAACCCCATATGGTTCGGATCAAAATACTCCGCAAACGAAAAGGTGTGCCGGGTGTCCAACCAGCCGTGATTGGCGGCTCCTCTTTCGCAGGCGCGACGGATGGTGATCATGTGGCTGTTCTCCCTGACGGGTGCGTGATGTGCAGGAGAAAGTCTATCGCATCGGGCTGATGCTTGACAATTGCCTCTCTTATGCAAGCATTCTCCACATTTTAGAAACAGAAAACAGAGACTCTGCCTGAGGGTGCGGACCCGCCCACTGCCAAACCGCGTCCCAAAGCACCAGGTCTCGTGTATACCCCCCCGGACGACACCGACCGGTTGCCTCAAAAGTTTGCCGGAAGCGTAGCACTGGCCACGAATGATTGAAAGTGGTAAATTCCCTTTCGGTTTAAGAGCGTGATCAGGCCACCCTCTGGACCGAGAGAGATGAGTGCCTGATCTCCCGAAGGAGAAAAACGGATGGACAACCGCACCCGTTGTGCCTGGGCCAGTGCAACCAGAGAGTATTATGTGGCGTATCATGACGAAGAGTGGGGGGTGCCGGTACATGACGACCGGCGGCACTTTGAATTTTTGCTGCTGGAAGGGGCCCAGGCAGGATTAAGCTGGGACACCATTCTGCGCAAGCGGGAGGGATACCGTCAGGCGTTCGATCATTTCAACCCCGCCCTGGTTGCGGGGTATGGTCCTGAGAGAGTTGCCGATCTCTGCCAGAATGCGGGCATTGTGCGCAATCGCTTGAAAATAGAAGGTGCGGTTCGCAATGCCCAGGTTTTCCTCGCCATCCAGGAAACCTTCGGCAGCTTCGATGCCTATGTTTGGCGGTTTGTGGAGGGGAGGCCACGAATCAATGCCTGGAAAACCCTGACAGAAATTCCCGTCACCACCCGGGAGAGCGACGCACTGTCGCAAGACCTGAAAAAACGGGGGATGACATTTGTGGGCAGTACCATCATGTACGCCCATATGCAGGCCACTGGTCTGGTCATGGACCACACGGTGGATTGTTTCCGTTATCAGGCATTGAACCACACACGCAGAAAGGATAATGGCATGAACCAGACTCCCAAACAGGTCAGCATCTGGCACAACCCCCAGTGCTCAAAATCCCGTCAGGCACTCAAACTCCTGGAAGAGAACGGGGTGACTCCACAGGTGGTCCGCTATCTGGAAACCCCACCCTCCGCAGAGGAGTTGGAGCGTGTATTGACGGCACTGGGGCTTGAGCCTCGGCAGCTCATGCGTACCAAGGAACCCCTCTACCGGGAATTGGGTCTGGATGCGATCCCACTCAGCCGCCAGGAGCTCATTCGGGCCATGGTTGCAAACCCCAGGCTCATAGAACGTCCGGTGGTACTGTCAGGAGATCGGGCCGCATTGGGCAGACCGACGGAGAGGATACTCGATCTCTTCTCGCAGGCCAAACAGTAGACCATGGGATCTGGAACATGCACACATCTGGTTCAACACTCATTCGAGGCAATGGCAAGGCAGGTAAAGGGGGGTTGATCCCCTGTGCCGGTGTCGTGCTCATGCTGGGCTGGACTCTGTTCGCACCGTTTGGCACGGTGCGAGCGGAGGGCCCCTATCAAAAGGTCCAACCCCTGCTGACCACCTCCCAGACCGTGCTGAATGAGCCGCTTATCCTGCCCGATGGCTCTCCCATGACAATCACCTCGACCATTGTTACCATTGATCCCGGCGAGGAGACGGCGTGGCACAAACACGGGGTGCCCTTGTATGCGTTCATTTTGTCCGGGGAGGTCACCATAGACTACGGCGACCAGGGCACACGCACCTTCCGCTCTGGCAGTGCCTTCATGGAGGCCATGAACCATTGGCACCGTGGCACCAATCCGGGCAAGGAACCGGTTCGCATCCTGGCCATTTATATGGGATCCAACAATGGAAACACTGTCATTCAAAAACAGTGAAACAGTCGCCCGCTCTGCCGAGAATATCGGGGTTGCCAGCATGCCCGCAAGTGCCCGGTTCATCTTCCTTGGCGGTATCAGCGCCTGTTTGGCTGTGGCCTTGGGTGCCTTTGGAAAACACGCCTTGATGCCCCTGTTATCCCAGGCCGCCAGGGAGACTTGGCATACCGGCACCTATTATCACTTGGTACATGGGGTTGGGTTGGTTCTGGCGGGGGTGGTGGCGGAACGCGCCTCCCATCCACAACGGGCTGTACGGGCAGGCTGGCTGTTTCTGGCGGGCACAATCATCTTTTCGGGTTCCCTCTACGCCATCGCACTCACCGGAATGCGCA
>JADGCE010000026.1:20983-22566 GCA_015229095.1 Magnetococcales bacterium
GGCACAATCATCTTTTCGGGTTCCCTCTACGCCATCGCACTCACCGGAATGCGCATCCTGGGCATCATCACACCCGTTGGCGGGCTCTGTTTTTTGACAGGATGGGTGCTGCTGGCATGGTCCGTCAAACCCCCGCCCCCATGAAATTTCCGCAACAGGGTCTTATTCCTCCGGTCAATGGTATCATGTTCATAAATTATTTCAATGCCTTGAGCGATCTTTCGCCCGGCTTTTCGCAGAGGACTCCACCATGAGCACACAACCGATTTACCAGGCGATCCTGCGGGTGGTGCAACGTCGCCTGCCGGTGCAGGAGGGACTCCAGGTTCTGGACGTAGGAGCGGGACGGGGTGAATTGTTGCAGCATCTTGCCAACCTCTACCCCATCACCGCGTCGGCGTGTGATTTTCATATCGAACGGTTTGCCTTGGCAGATGTTCCGATCCAGAAAGTGGATCTCAATCAGGAGCGGCTACCCTACCCGGATGGCTCTTTTCACCTGGTCACCTGTTCCGAGGTGATCGAACATCTGGAAAATTTCCGCGCCCTGATGCGGGATGTGCATCGGGTTTTGCAACCAGGCGGCCTCTTTGTGCTGACCACCCCCAACATTCTCAACGTCAAATCCAGACTGCGTTTTTTTGCGAGCGGGTTCTACAACCTGTTCGGGCCGTTGCCGGTCAGGAACGACCGTCTCTACTCCACGGGAGGCCACATCAGTCCGATCACCTATTTCCATATCGGCCATGCCATGCTGGATGTCGGTTTTACCGACATCCAACCGGAGATCGATCGCCTGCAAACATACTCCCTGGTTGGGCTGGTGGTGACGTTTCCCTTCATCGCCCTGGGATGGCTCTCCTTTTTGCATCAGGAACGACGGCTCTACAAAACCTTGACCGATGCCAATCAACCTCTTGTGCGGCACCACAACGGATTGGCCCTCCTGGCAGGCCGCACGGTCGTCGTTTCGGGCTGCAAGGCTCCGGCTGTGTGATGGGATTGGTCACATTTTCAGAGCTTGTTGGAGGGAGATCACTCTCGAAGGGATGGAACCCTCACCTCCTGGATGGGTCTGGTAAATTGTTCATCCAGAATCATGCTGAGAGCGATGCGGCGTCGTTCACTCTCCACCTCCACGACACGCACCTTGATCACCATGCCCGTCTTGACCACCTCGTGGGGATTTTTGATGAACCGGCGTGCCATGGCCGAGATGTGGACCAAACCATCCTGGTGGACACCCACATCCACAAACGCACCAAAATTGGTCACATTGGTGACCGTTCCCTCCAGGATCATCCCCGGTTCCAGGTCGGAGAGTGATTCGACCCCCTCGCGGAACGTGGCAGTCCGAAATTCAGGACGAGGATCGCGTCCCGGTTTTTCCAGTTCGGAGAGTATGTCGCGCACGGTCGGTTCGCCAAATTGCGGGTCCACAAGGTCACTCGGCTGCAAACGGCCCAGCGCATCCCGGTTGCCGATCAACTGCCCAATAGCAAGACCCGTCTTGGCCATGATCCGCTCGACCAACGGGTAGGATTCGGGATGCACGGCAGAGGCATCCAGGGGGGTATCCCCGT
>JADGCE010000027.1 GCA_015229095.1 Magnetococcales bacterium
TGGAGGATGGCCGACTGGCGGAAGCGGTGGCGGCCATCACCCGCCTGGGCACCCACAGGCTGATGGAGGCCAACGCCAAGGCCACCGGGTTGCTGATCAACGGGCTGACGGTGGAGGGGGTGCCGGGTTGGGAGGGTGGGCGGGGTCAGACCATCCGCTATATCGATTGGGAAAATGCCAGCACCAACCAATTCACGGTCGTCAACCAATATCGGGTGGATTGCCCCCCCGGTTTCAACCGTGCCAAGGCCTTTATTGTCCCCGATCTGGTGCTGCTGGTAAATGGCCTGCCCTTGGTGGTGGTGGAGTGCAAAAGCCCCTCCGTTCCCGAACCCCTGGCCGCAGCTGTGGACCAGTTGCGCCGCTACAGCAACCAGCGCCGCGCCGCCTTTGAGGTGGAGGAAAACGAAGGCAATGAGCCCCTCTTTGCCACCAATCAACTGCTGATAGCCAGCAGCTTTGACGAGGCCAGGGTGGGGTGCGTGGGCGCTCCCTTTGACCATTTTGCCCAGTGGAAAACGGTGGTGGACCCGAACGGTTCGGGCAGCGAGCTGGATGTGGCCACCCGCCTGGGCCGCTCTGCCCTCTCCGAGCAGGAACGCCTGATTGCGGGGCTGCTCACCCCCGCCCACCTGCTGGATGTGATCCGCAACTTTATGCTGTTCACCCACAGCGATGGGCAGACCCTCAAGATGGTCTGCCGCTACCAGCAATATCGGGCGGTCAACCGGGCGATTGCCCGGCTCAAGAGCGGCCAGACCCGCTTGCAACATGGGGAATATGACCAGCGCGGCGGCATCATCTGGCATACCCAGGGGTCGGGCAAATCTCTGACGATGGTCTTCCTGGTGCGCAAAATGCGCGGAGATGTTGTGTTGCGCCGCTTCAAGGTGGTGGTCATCACCGACCGCAAAGATCTGCAACGCCAATTGTCGGAAACCGCCATCCTGACCGGTGAAACGGTCGAAGTGGCCGACAGCACCACAGCCATCCAGGCCCTGGCGCGGCGTAAAGGGCCGGGGTTGATCTTTGCCACCATCCAGAAATACCGTGACCACGATACCACGGAGGAGAGGGAACCGGCGGAGAGTGCCTCCCCGGCTCTCCCCAAAAAAGGCAAAAGAAAGAAAAAACAGAAGGCCAAAGAGCTGTTTGAGATATGGAACGAAGACGACACCATTCTCGTGCTGGTGGACGAGGCCCACCGTAGCCAGGCGGGAGATCTCCACGCCAGCCTGCTGGCGGGTCTGCCCAACTGCGCCCGCATCGGCTTCACAGGCACCCCGATCCTCATGGGCGAAAAAAAACGCACCCATGCCATCTTTGGCGCGTTTATCGACCGCTACACCCTCCGGGAGTCCGAAGCCGATGGGGCGACGGTGCCGGTACTTTATGAAGGCCGTACCGCACAGGGGGCAGTCAAGGATGGTGCCAGCCTGGACGCATTGTTCGAGGATCTGTTCCGCCAATATACGCCCGCCGAGTTGGAGGCGATCAAGCGCAAATATGCCACCAGAGGCCACATCTTGGATGCCCCGGCACTCATCCTGGAAAAGGCACGGGATATTCTCCGTCATTATGTGACCAACATTCTGCCCAACGGCTACAAGGCCCAGGTGGTCGCCTACAGCCGTTTGGCCGTGCTGCGCTATTATGATGCCTTGCGGCAGGCCCGCGACGAACTGCTGGCGGAGGCCGCCGCCCTGCCCGTCGAGGACAAAATGATGGACGACGAGGCATTATGCCAACGCCCGCCCAGGGTGCAGGCCGTGGTGCAGGCATGGCGTTACCGGGAGATCCTGGCCAAAATCGAATTTGCGGCCATCATCTCCGGCAGCACCAACGACGATTCGGCCTGGAAGCCCTGGACCGAAGGCACAGCCCAGTCGGAGTGGATCAAACGCTTCAAAAAACCATTGTTGCACGCCAAAGCGAACAAGGCTGATTCGTTGGCCTTTCTGGTGGTGAAGTCCATGCTGCTGACCGGCTTCGATGCCCCCATCGAGGGGGTGATGTATCTGGACCGCCCAATCCGCGAGGCTGAGTTGTTGCAGGCCATCGCTCGCGTCAACCGCACCGGCTTTGGCAAACGGTGCGGTATTGTCGTGGACTATTACGGGGTGGCTCACCATCTACAGGATGCCTTGGCCGCCTATGCCGATGAAGAGGTGGAAGGCACCCTCGCCAGCTTGAAAGAGGAAATACCGGTATTGCGCGCCCGCCATCTGCGGGTGGTGGATCTCTTCCGGCAGCAGGGGATTGACTCCCTGGATGACGCGGAGGCATGTATCGAAGCGTTGGGCAGCGAAAAAGTGCGTGCCGACTTGTCGGCCAAGCTCAAGGCCTTTTTGGCCTCCCTGGATACGGTTTTGCCTCGGCCCGAGGGATTGCCCTTTGCCCGCGATGCCAAGCGGTTGGCCTTCATTCATGACCGCGCCCGCAACCGTTACAAGGATACGCCGGTTTTGGGCAAGGATGTGGGTGCCAAAGTACGCAAACTGATCGATGACCATCTGATCTCCCTGGGGATCGATCCAAAAATTCCGCCGATCCAACTCACCGATGCCGAGTTTGACAGCCATGTGGCCCGTGCTGCCAACGACCGGGCCAAAGCCTCCGAGATGGCGCACGCGATCCGCTCCCATATTCGCCAGCATCTGGATGAAGATCCGGTGCGGTTTCGCAAGCTTTCGGAACGCCTGAACGAGATCCTGCAAACCCTGGGCAAGGAATGGGAGGCACTGATTGCCCGACTGCAACGGATGATCGACGAATTGCGTGCGGGCACCACCGGCGACGACACCACACCGGCGGATCTGCCGGAACACTATGCCCCCTTCCTGCGTACCGTGTTGGATGTGGTGTATGGTGAGCAAATGCCCGCCCCGGACCTGCTGCTTCGCATGCAGGATATGACGGTCGAACTGGTGGACGGGTTGGTGCAGGAACTGCGGAATAACCGGGAGATCTGGCGACCGCACTGGCGGGCGGCCCAGGAGGAGCTGAATGGGTATCTGTTCGACCACCTGATGCGTCTGCGTCCGCCCCTGGTCGATGCCGATCAGGCGGGGGTGCTGGCCGACCGGTTGCTGGAACAGGCCCGCGCCAGCCACGAGACGCTGCTGCAGGTGTATGGATGATGCGGGAACCGATGCGATCATGCGCCACTCCACCCGCAGCCGTGGCGCATCGCCTGATGGTGGATGAGCTGCAGTTTACCCTGCGGCGGAGCATGCGCCGCCGGACGCTACAGATTACGGTGGAACGCAACGGTGAACTGGTATTGAGCAGCCCGCCGGATGTGGATGAGAGCAGGCTGAAGGCTTTTGTCCTGGAAAAGCGGTTCTGGATCTACACCAAACTGGCTGAGAAAGAGGCGTTGCGGCGCTCTGTGCCCACCAAGGAATATGTGGATGGCGAGGGTTTTCTCTACCTCGGACGCAGCTATCGCTTGCGGCTTGTGGATGGGCAGTGTGTGCCGGTGAAACTGCTGCATGGCCGCTTTTTGCTGTGCCGCGATCGGGTTGGGAATGGCCGGGAGCATCTGATCCAATGGTACAGTAACCGTGCCAAGGCATGGCTGTGGAACAAGGCCCAGGATTATCTGACACGCATGGAGGTCAAACCGGCGGGGCTGAGAGTGCAGGATCTGGGCTATCGCTGGGGTTCCTGCGGAAGAGGCGACTGGCTCTATTTTCATTGGAAAACCATCCTGCTGCCCGCGCACATTGCCGAATATGTGCTGGTGCATGAGCTGGCACATCTGCACCAGCCCCATCACATTCCGGAGTTTTGGCAGCGCGTTGAACGGGCCATGCCCGATTTCGAACAACGGAAAAACTGGCTGGCGGAACACGGCATGGAGGTGGAAGGGATGTGAACAGTGGGTCGGCGCCCTCTGCGGCTTGCTGGAATTTTGTTGCCAGAGGCAGCAAAAATGGCTATGTTTTTCTCACCATGTCTCTCCAATCCCGTGTGGGCGGGGGCCCGTTCGGGAGAAGGGGCAATCATCCAACCTGGAGGAGAAAAACCATGAAAAAAGCAGCTGTGATGTGGATCATGGCAGCCATCTTGGGCATGGCTGCCATGACGACGCCCACCCGCTCGGAAGCCTGGTGGGGTGGCCCTTACGGTGGTTATCCGTATTATGGCGGGTATTATCCCTATTACGGCGACCAGTACGGCTATCCCGGTTGGGGGGGGTATCCCGGTTGGGGGGGCGGTTATCCCTACTACGGCGGTTATCCCGGCTGGGGTGGTTATCCCTACTATGGCTACCCTGGGGGGTGGGGCAACAACGGGTGGAACCGCTGGATGCCGTGGAACTGGTGGTAGTCGTGCTGCATGAGGGGTCTTCCAGACCCCTCATTCTTTTTTTGCCTTCCTGCAAACCTGGCAGGTGGGATCTCCGGCATGCCTGGTGCGTTCAGAGTGGTGTTACGTGCGCCACTCCCCGCCGTTGGTACAATAATACAAGTTTATCGCAGGAGTTTTTTCTCTTGACAAAAGCATGCAGTTAATGAAATCTTCTCCGACCCCGGGAGATGGTGCGCCCGGACCGGGTGTGATCCGGAATGGATATGTGGCCGCCTGCACATTTCCGGTCGCTCGTCCTAAGGTGATTTCTAAACGTTGCAACAAGGGAGAAGGCTACATGAAGCAAGAATATCGGTGGACGTCGAAAGGAATGGCGGTCGTGGTGCCACTTCTGTTGTTTGGGGCTTGTGCGCCTCACCATCATGTCGATCCTGTTACAGATTCGATTTCTGCCACATATCAGAATACGGAATTTCTCATCAAGCAGGACACTGGTTCTTACTGCAAGGCGGGAGAGGTGTGGGGCGGTCGGCTGCGTGACCAGCAGGGTGCCCTCTATGGAGAAAAACGGACCGACAACGAGTTTGTGTCGTTCCTGCGCACAGGCGATTCTCCCAGCACCCAACTGAAATCCGAGGTGGGCCGCTTTTATTTTGGCGTCACCGACGGCCTGCGGGAAAAATTCAACAGCTGCTTCACAACCTCCTACAACCGCATGGATGCCGAAAAAGTTTTGGGCAGCCACATTGCCAGAGCGGCCTACGATATGGGTGCCGAGGTGGGGGAAAATCTGGCGAAATGGCCTGTGGAGTTTTTCAGCTCGAACATCCTGAAGTCCAGTGCGCATGCGGGTCGTTTTGAGACGTTTTCCAAGGAGATCAATGCCCACGCCTTGTTGCAGTTGGAATATTTCAACGAGTTGTTGACCGTGGGGTCGCCAGCCGATCGCCAGGGCTTTAAAGTGGGCTTTGTCTGCCGCTATCAGAAAGAGTTGAACGATGGTCTGGCCAAACTTTACACGATGGGAGTCCGCTCCGAGTCCGTACCCGCCAAGGAGGGTTTGGTCTATCCTGTGGTTTGCGACAGCCCCTCCACCGGCAGTATGGTGCTTAGGTACAGCCGTGTGGATGAGGCAGAGCAGGCCGCCATGCCCGGCATGATCTATGCCAACCACGCACTGTTTGCGAAGGACAGCGACGACCTTGGTTTCCGGGTATTTACCGGAGAGGAGCTCTACCTGCGCTTCTATCGCCGTGCCTTGCAGGAGTCGGGTAGCAGCCTTGGCAAAAAACTCTACCATGGTCTTATGAAGCGCAGTGATGGCGTCGAATATCTGCGCAACCTGGCTCTGGCCGTGGAAAAGCAGTCCGACATCAAGGATTTCTTCAATCCTGGTTTCCTGGAATCCTTCGCGCATAACGGCACTGGCTATCTCAGAGATCTGCAGCGCGATGCGGGCCTTGCCCACGCATCTGTCTCCCAAAAGCCGCCTCACCCTGGACAGGGTTCCAAAAAAACCTCCCAAGTGACGGAACAGGCCCCTGTTCATGTTGCTGCTCAAGAGGATCTCATCAGCGAACCCACGCCGCAGTCCGCCACAGCACAGCTCCATCCGGAGGGTGGCAACTGTTTTGTGCAGGTGGGTGTCTTTGCCGACTCCGAAAATGTTCAGGCAAAGAAGGCCCAGCTTGAACAATTGAAAGTTCTCAATATTCTGGTCGATGAGATCGCCCTGAAACAGGGAAATGCCAAGGCCAGCCGGGTCCGCGTTGGTCCTTTTGCCAGTCGTACGGAAGCGGACAGCCAGTTGTCCCACATCAGCAAAAACTTTTCTGGTTCCTTTGCGACATGCCTGTAGGCAGATTGGCAAACCAGAATCTCAAAAGGTCAGGGGAGAGGTAACGTGAAAAATATCAATAAAGTGCTGCTGGGCATTGTCTCGGCTGTTCTGCTCAGTGCTCCGGCTTATGCCCACATGGCGGAATCCTGTGGGAAAAACCGCTTGAATCATGAGCGGGGATGGTGTTTGGGCTGTTTTCAGGATAGCGATGGTGACCGTATTTCAGACTGGGCTGATCATTGCCCGGAGACGTCGCCCCTGGACACGGCAAACTATTTGGGGTGTGGTGTGGATTCCGACAAGGATGGCGTACCCGACTATCGCGACGATTGCCAGCGTACGCCCTTGGGTGTGGCAGTGAATGAACGGGGATGCCGGTTGGACACGGATCGTGACGGTATTGTTGACAGCGAGGACAAGTGTCCCGACACCGGCATGGGTGACAGGGTGGAGAGTACCGGTTGCACGATCAAGCCCTCTGGCGTTCTCTCCTTTGCGACCGGCAGTGCGTCCCTTACCCAACAATCCATCCAGCAGCTTGACAACCTTGTGGCCGTCATGAAAGAAAATCTTGGCATGATCGTTGAGATCCAGGGGCACACGGATTGGCAAGGAAACCGCTCCTACAACGTCGGATTGGGTCGCAAACGTGCCCATGCTGTGAAAAATTATCTGGCCAAACGGGGCATACGGGCGGAGCGTGTGGTCGTTACCACGTTCGGCGACAGTCGTCCACGGGACTACAATGCCACCGGGGGTGGCAGCAAGGTCAATCGCCGTGTAGAACTCTTCGTGATTCGCAACCTGAGCGATGTGGATGGTCCCACAGCCCGGGATGTGGATTCCATCCGCTAGTACATCTCTGTTGTGACAGCCGGGGGGGGAGCCTCGTTCCCCCCCCGGCGCCTCTGCTGTTTGTTGCCTTCGGTTTTCAAGCCTGGGGTCGATCCTTGAGTATCCTGTTTTTTCGTCAGACAAAGGCGTGGGCAGCACGCCTTGTTCCGGCCATCCCCCAGGGCGATAAACCGCCCCCGCTATCCAGGTCATTGTTTTTACGGCTGGCCTGGATGGCCGGCACGGTTTTTCTGTTTTCCGTCGCTTTCTCCGCCGCCGAGGAGAGCCTGTTGCCCGCCCAGAGTGCCATGGAACAGGTGCCGGAAAGTCCCGACCTGCTCTATCCCGACCGTGCCCCCAGAGAAGCGACAAGAAAGGTGACCGCCGCTGATTGGTTAAAGATCATCCGGGAACAGATTCCGCCCTTGACCCATCCACGGGGCAATCGTTGGCCCCTGTTGATCATCGCCGGGGTCGGTTTTGAACCTCTGCCCGTGGCGGAAATTCGCATGCTGTTGGAGCGGGGCATTACCCAGCACCTGGAGCTGAAAAGTTCTGCCATCGGTGCCGCCCGACGACTGAAAGAGGCGGGGGCACCGGTCATCTTGACGGATGGTCGGAATGGCGCCTGGCCGTACAATCTGGAAAAGGATAAAACCCAATGGGCGCATCAATATCCTGCCAAGCTGGATGTCCAGCCCCACTGGCGGGATCTCCCCTCCCCTCCCCTCTTTCGCGGTTGGGCGGTGGCGGCTGAACAGTTGCGCACCACCCTGAATCGCTTTCGTCAGGAGCAGGTTCCGGTGGATGCCATCTGGTTGGATTATGAGAACGAACCCAGCACAGCCAACTATTATGCCGCCATCCTCTCCCCCAGCACCCTGGCCCTGATGCCGCCGCAGGCGGTGGCGGATGAGGCCTCTTTCCGCCGCTACAGTCGGCAGTTGTGGATACAACTGCTCTCCACCTATATCGCGGGACCCGCCCGGGAAATGTTTCCCAAAGTCTCCATCACCAACTGGGTGGTTACCCTCTCTTCCCCAGAGCGGCCGGTCCTGGGCTGGATGAATGAGCCCCACCCCCCCATGGGAGCTACTCTGTTTACCGCCACCAATCCGGTGGCCTATGGCATTGACACCGCCTTTCTGGCCCTGTGGCAAAAAAGCTATCGTCTGGATCAGGAGCATGTGGATCAATTTTACAGCCATATCCTGTTGCGGCAGGTCTCGGCGGACAGCGCCAATCGCCAGCAGCAGGCCCCCTACCTGGCCTCCATACCCTGGGTGGGCCGTTGGGTGGCCGATCACCCGGACAAACGGGTGCCCATCCTGAGCCGGGAACGCTATCGGGAAGTGTTGCGCCATTTGTGGTTGCGGGGCATCGACGGCATGCAGGTGTTCAATCCCGTCGAGAGCACGGCCACCTTGGATATGGCGGTCGCCGAGGTGCAGGATGCCGCAGCCGTCTATGACGAAATGCTGGCCTATCGGGATTTTTTGGAAAAGGGCACCGTCTTGCAGTTGGCCCATCCCGCCATTCAGGAGGATGCCGCCCTTTGGTCAGGTCTGCGGCTGCAGGATGAGGCCATCGTGCGGCTTTTTTGGCAAGGGGGTGCCATCGGCTCCCTGGAGATCGAACCCTGGCCGGGCAGCAAGGTCACTCTGAGCAGTCCGACGCGCGGGGCAACGTTTCGCTTGCGCCGTGATAAAAAAAACAATACCATAGAGATTGTTTCTGTACGCCGATAATGCCGTTTTGTGCGGTGCCAGCGACCGGCTTGCCCGCCTCTCTCCGGTTGGATGGAACGACATGGATCGGTCTCTTTTTCACACCCTGAGGGGATCTGAATCCCCCATCCCCCGGCAGGGGAGTCTCATGCAGGTTCTATTTCGACAGCTGGTATCCGTGGCTGCTGTTCCTACTGTTTTGGCACTGGTTTGCGGGTTGTTGCTCCCTGGATCTCTCCTGGGAGCAGCGGCAGAAGAGAGGGAAGAGGGCTCCCTGGAGCGTGGGCAGGAGGGGGCGGCCTCCTCTGTGGAACCCTGGTATCGGGTCGCGGCGGAACTCGGCGACCCCGATGCCCAGGTGGAGAGGGGGTTTGCCCATTTGCATGGCCGTGACGGCAGCAAGGATGTGACAGAAGCCGTGCGCTGGTTTCAAAAGGCGGCGGAACAGGGCAATGCCATCGCCCAGGTGCAGTTGGGCACACTGTATGCGGCGGGGCAAGAGATGACTGCCCATCCTGAAGAGGCGATCCGCTGGTATCGCAAGGCCGCCGAGCAGGGTGTTGCCACCGCGCAATTTTATTTGGCAGAACTCTATCACCGTGCCCCGGAGAGCATCGCCAACCCCAGGGAGGCGGTATTCTGGTATCGAAAAGCGGCGGAACAGGGCATTGTCATCAGCGCGTTGCGCCTGGCCGATATGCTCAGGCGTGGCGAGGGTGTGGCGGCCAATCCAGAGGAGGCCGTCCGTTGGTATCGCCAAGCGGCGGAACAGGGCAACAGGGAGGCCCGTGTCGCCCTGGCCTATCTGTATTATAACGCTCATGGCGTAGAAAAAGATCTGTCAGCCGCGCTGTGGTGGTATCAAAAGGCGGCAGAACAGGGAAGCGGTGAGGCTCAGCTGCAGCTGGCCTACCTCTACTACAGCGGCCAAGGCATTCCCAAAAATGACCAGGCAGCCCTCTACTGGTTTGGCCGGGCGGCGGAGCAGGATGTGGTGGAGGCGCAGTTCAATCTGGCCAGCCTCTATGCGCGGGGCCATGGGACGGAGCGGGACTATCTGCAGGCTTATGTCTGGTACAATCTGGCCGCCACGGCGGACGAAAAAGATGAGATCGGCAAGCGTGCCCGTGCGGGGCGGGCCATGGTGTCCAAATATCTGACCCCGGAGCAGTTGCTCGAGGCTCAACGGCTGGCAAGCGAGCGTTTTTTTAAACGGAAGCGGGGAAAACCATGATGAAAAGCAGGGGGGGCTTTTTCATAGTCCTGCTCGTTGCGCTGCTGTGGCTGGCTCTCTCCTCGACCGTGCGCGCCGATGGAGAAGAGGCGCCGCGCCATATTGGCCGGGTGATGCAGGTGACGGGTCAGGTTTTTGGACGGCAGGGGAGCGACAAACCAGCCCCCCTGGTGGTCAATGGTGAACTGTTTGCCGACGAGGAGATCACCACCCAATCCCAATCCACACTCACCATCCAGTTTCGCGATGGGGCCACCTTTTCCGTCGGTCCGGATGCCAAGGTGGTACTCGACAAGTTTGTTTTCAATCCCCTGGCCAGTCAGGTGGAAAACAGCGTTCAGGTGGAGAAAGGGGCCTTTCGATACACGTCGGGTTTTGCCGTCAAAACGTCGAAAGTTGCATTGAAAACGCCCAACATCAGCATTGGTGTGCGGGGTACGGTGGCGGAAGGGTTTGCAGATCCCAGTGTGCCGACTTTTTTTGCCATTCCCAAGGGATATGGGACTCTGAGCAACAGCGCGGGTACGCAAGATGTGGCAGAAGGGGAGTCCCTGGCGGTCCTGGCAGCCGACCAACGCCCGCCCAAACCGGCAGACATGCCCCCGGCAGTGGCGGCGCAGAGTGTCCAATTTTTGCAGGATGAGGTGGGAGAGGTCGCTCTGCAGGGTCAACCGCTGACGGAGGCGCAACGCCTGGCCGATGCCCGGGCCAATCAACTTCCCATCACCCAGCAGAATCTGCCGCTTCAAAAGTCAGACGGTTCCATGGTCAGTCGGCTGGAGAGTGGATTGCGCTGGCTGGCCCCTCGTCTGGTGGAAGGCATCAACCGCCTGATTGAGCTGCTGGAGCAGGTGGGGAGCTGGTTTTCCTCCAGCCTGGAACGCCATTGGGCCGAGGCAACCCTGCTGCGCTCTGCGCTGGCGGCCTCTGCGCAGCAGTTGTCGGGGGGGGCTCTCTCCCTGTTGACCAAAGCGGCCAGTGTGGGCCTTCTGGCAGGCAGCGACGTGCCGCCCAGTGCGGCGCAAGCAGCACAGCAACAGGCGTTTCGCGCCGAGGCGGCACAACAGATTCCCAATGCCGCTGCCCTGCTGGATCAACATCGAGAGCAACAAAAGAGCCGCAACTGGGAAAATGCCAAGCAGAGCACCCAAGGTGTCATCGGTGGCGCGGCGATGGTGGCCAAGGATGGCATGGATATGGCGACCATTGTCCATGCGGCGGTGCAGGCTTCGCCGGGCTCGACCGAGGAGTTGGCGGCCATCATTGTCAGCAGCGCGATGTCTGCCAAAGGCAAAACGGACAATCTGGATGCCGCTTCGCAGATTGTGGCCGCCGCCAGCCGGGCGGATCCGAACGTTGCCAAGACGGCGGCGGCCAGTGCGGTCACCAGCATGCCGGTTGCGGATCGACAGCAATCGGCGGCCAGTATTGCCAGCGTCGCGGCCACCGCAGCCCCGCAGGTGGCGGCGCAGATTGCCGCCTCGGTGACCACTGCGGCGGGCAAGGAGGCGGCGGGCGGGATTGCCGCCTCGGTAGCGGCGGCGGCCAAGGCCGAGGGGGCGGCGATTGCCGCAGCAGTGGCCCAGGCTGCCGGTCCTGCGCAGGCGGCCGAGATTGCCGCAGCCGTGGTGCGCATGGTGGGTTCCAAGGAGGCGGCGCAGGTTGCCGGGGCTGTGGCCAATGTCGCCGGTGCCCAGGCCTCTGTAGGTATCGCGGCGGCCGTGGCAAAAATGGCGGGCAGCGAATCGGCAGAGATCGTCGGCGCGGTCATGAAGGCTGTTGGCAGCCAATCGGCCCGCGCGGTCGCCGAAATGGCCGTCGCCGTCTCGACAGCAACCGGCCAACAGGATGCCAACGCCCTGTTGGGCGTGGCATCCCAGGCCGCAGGTGTCAGCCTGGCGGAGAGCAAAGCGGCGGTGGAGACGGCCAAGACTTCTCCCACGGTACTGGCCGCAGTGGCAACGGCCCAGGCCGCAGAAAGCCGCTCGGTACAGGCGGAACAGCAGGCGCAAGGGGCGATGCAGCGGGCTGCCGCCACCGAAAATATTGTCCGGGATGTGGAAAAACGGAGCGAGGAAGCGGCCAAACCGGCAGCCAATGCCCCACCGGCGGCAGAGCCTGCGCCTGCGGCGACGACCTCCCCCACGGCTCCCACGGCTCCCACGGCTCCCACGGCTCCCACCCCGGCGGGAGGTGGGGAGTCACGTTCCGACACGCCTGCCGGGGCTTCTCGTGAGACGGGGGATGGTTCGGCCAGCAAAAGCGCGCCCCAGCAATCCACGTCAGCCTCTACCGAACAGCAGTTGGCTCGGGCAGTCGCCGGTGGCCAGTCGGTGACGGAGGCCATGAATGCGGCGATACGGTCGGGCAGCATGAGCCCGGAGCAGGCGGCGGCAGCGGCGGTGCGGGCTGGTATTGATCCAGCGGCGGTTACCAAGGCGGCGGTCAATCTGGGTGGAGATTCTGAAAAAATTGTTGCGGCGGCCATCGAGGCCGGGGCTGCCGCCGGTGCGGTAACAGCGGCGGCCATTCAGGCGGGTGGAGACGCCAACAAGGTGTTGGCGGCGGCACTGAACATGGGGGGCAACGCCAGTGATGTAGCGACAGCCGCCATCAAGTCGGGTGGAGCCACCGATGAAATTGTCGCCACGGCCATGCGCAGCGGCATGGGGGTGGAGCAGGTGTTGGCAGCCAGTGTGCAGTCGGGTAACCGGGTGGAAGATGTGGCTCAATCCATTGTCCGTTCGGGCGGAGATGTCAAGGATGTGGTGGCATCGGCCATGCGGGCGGGTGGCGAGAGCGGTGCCATCACCCATTCGGTGATTGCCGCCGGAGGAGATGCCCGCCAAACCGTTGCAGCGGCTGTTCAATCGGGTGGCCGCATTGAGGAGGTGGCCGGTGCCGCCATTAGAGCCGGGGGGAATGCGGGCGAGGTGGCAGGGGGGGCCATTGCCGCAGGTGGTGCGGTGGACACGGTGGTCGCGGCCGCCATTCAGGCGGGTGGCAGTGTCCTGGATGTGGTGACGGCTGCCAGTGCCCAGGCACCCGAACAGGTGAGAAAGGCTGTGGAGTCGGCGGTTGCCGTGGGAGCCGATCCGACCGCCGCCCAGGCGGCAGGAGCTGCGGGACAATCCATGCGGGACCAGCCCATGCAGACCGTCAAATCTCCCAGTCCCTCTTGAACGGGCGGTTGTGAACAGGCCAATACAGCATGGTATGCTGTGGCGGCTATTGACAATGGCGGGCGCATGGCGCAAATGAAGAGTGCGGGCGCACACGTTTCAAGAATTCCAGGATGAGTACGATCTGAACAATGGACAATAGCGAAATCCACGTTGGCAACATTCTCTCCCTTCTTACCCGATCCGACGGTTCCGTGAAGGCGGACATGCTCCGGAATGTCTGTCAGATGCCTGGGTTTGACCAGGTCAAAAAGGGAGAGCCGATTATCGTCGCCCTCCGTTATCTGACCTTGCGGGATGCTTTTCGTGTCTTCCTGGACCCGCCGGGCAATGTGGGGGAAGGCCATTTTCGGTCGGCTGAAAATGCCCTTCTGTATGCCAGGCGGTATATCGAAATATCCAGAACCCCGGAGAATGGGCCCATTGTGGCGCATGCTCTGGCGTTATTGGAAAAAACCTTGCGCGATATGGAAGCGTTGCGAGACGTTTATCGCCGCATTGACGCGCTCATGGCCGCAGAGGATCCCGATGCGCAACTCAAACAGTTCATGCAACAACAGATCAACGCCGCCTTGCTGGAAACGGGGGAGAGGCGCGATCTGTACAGAGACAATTTTTGGTTTGCATGGATTGCAGCGTGGGCCATGCGTCTCAACGGTGTGGGAGGCGGCAGCATAGCGGAGTTGAAAAGCCTGTACAGCCAAAATGACTGGTTGGATCGCAGGCTTGGGGGGCGAAGAATACTGCGTCCACCAGGCGGGATGATCGATCCTGATGAACAGGAAGAGGAAGATTTTTTATTGTTTTAGGGGTCCGTTGAGGGAATCGCCCTGCGGCGTATTCCGTGGCATGATGGCCGCAGGCTGGACCGTGAGAGGCACACAGGGATCGACGGCGCGTCAATCGTCAGGGGAGGTGGTACGAATGAAGCAGTTATTGTTTTATGATCGCCCTGCAGCACTCCACAGAGAGAGACACAGAGCGTGGAAAATAGACAACACGGGAGAGCACTTCTCGTTTGCCAGGCAGACCAATTCCGTCGTGGTGACCGGCATGGAGTTTGTCCACCTGGCCAAGGAGTATCCCATTGTTTTTGCCCAGGTGGGAGAGCGGATTGTTCCGTTGGTCTTGCTGGGGCTGCGTACCCATGAAAATCTTTTTGTGGATGAAGCCGGTCGGTGGAACGCACGCTATATACCGGCCTTTGTGCGCAGATATCCTTTTGTGCTGGCTGATGCCGGGGAGGGCAACTGGACTGTCCATATCGATGAGGGCTTTGCTGGCTTCAATACCCGGACGGGCTTGTCTTTGTTTGATGAGGCTGGGGTTCAAACGCCCATGCTGGAACGGGCCATCCGTTTTCTTAAGGAATACCAGGAACAGAGCCAGCGTACCGAACTGTTTGTCAATCGGTTACAAAAGCTGGCACTCTTGAGCGGGTTGACCGCCCAGATCGAGCGGACGGATGGCGAGAAGATTGTCATGGGGGGCCTGCTGGCTGTCGAAGAGAAAAAGCTGCTGGCCCTGGATCCGGAAGATTCCATGGCCTTGTTGCGTGCCGGGGAGTTGGGATGGATCTACGCCCATCTGCTCTCCCTGGCCAATCTGGGTCGTTTGTCGGAAATGGTCGGCAAAACAGGGCCGCTTTTGCCTCCAACAGCAACGGAAGCACCAGAAAGAGATCTCATGGCGCCGCAAGAAGCGCCGGTTGCAGAAAAGGCCGTGCCTGCTCGCCCCACCCGCAAAACGCGCAAAAAGCGGTAGAGAGCTTGGAAAGGAAACGGGTCCAGGGTGTTACTCGTTGCAGTCCCTGCCAGATGGTCTTGACCCCAGGTTCACCATCCCTTTTGTGACCGATGACGGGAACCTATTGATCGATTATTCTTCGGTAAAGGTGATCATGTCATCAACGTAAAAGAGCCACGTTCGTTCTGGCACGTTGCTTGGCAGATCAGACATGAATCGCCTCCCGTTCGATAAAGGGGCGCAACTCATGGCGTAACGCCTTGTCGGTTACCAGATCCACCGAACAGCCCAACAAATCTTCCAGATAGAACTGCACGCCGAAATAGCGCGCCGAGGTAGCGGGACCGTCAAAGGCCACCAGCACATCCACATCACTGCTTTCGCTTGCATCATCCCGAGCAGTGGAGCCGAACAGGGCCAGTCGGGCGACGCCGAATTCGCGACGCAGATGTTCTTTGCTGCGGGTAAGTTGTTGCATTACATCGGCGCGTTTCATGGATTTACTCCCTTCTCGAAAACATCAGGTCGGAATGATGGCCTTCGGCCCCTGATCGGTGCTCGGGTTGCGTCCCCCGCATTGCCCTATCCCCCGTCAGGATAAGAGACAGGTTAGCCTGTTTCCAAAGGAACCTCCAGTGTGACCGTATAACAGGGGGAGAGTGTGGCTGTGACGGCCAGGTGCACGTCACGTTTTTTAAGACGGGGAAGGCTTCTTTAAAGCCGACCAGCCGCTAGGGGAGTTGCAACGACCGTGTGGGGGGTGGGGTAAGGTAACGGGTTTGCTGGGCATCTCCTTCCAGCCAGGCCGTGAAGCGGTCTGTGCCTTCCAAAGGCGAGCGAACCTGCAGTTCGAAGCGGTGCTGCCCCTCCGGCTGCCATTTGCCACGACCGGAAATCTGCAATCCTGCGGAATCGATCAGCAGAGAGTCAAAATGGATGTGGGCATCCTGCCAGAGCAGATCGGTGACCAGACGATCCCAATAGAATGCGCTGCGGGTTTGGGGGCTCTTGCGCGCATCCGGCCATTCCATGCCGATCTCCCTGGGTTGGTTGCGTATCTCTGTTCCAAAGATCGTCTGCTCCTGCATGGGGGGTTTTAAAAACAGCGCGCCGTTGACATCCATCATGCGCCCTGGCTCAATCTCCAGGTGCAGTCTGCCGGAAAAGGGTTCCACGGCCAACCAGTTGTCATCCAGTTGCCCCCGGAGCTCTCCGTTGCCAAAGGCCAATCCTTCCAACACCGGGCGGGGGTGCTGGGGATGTTTGGCGGGCAGGGGAGAAGGTGTGCCGGTCATGCCGCTTCGCCCCGCCCGCCGAGTGGGTGAGAGGCCAACAAAGCCGCTTTGCGAGGCTCCGGCCAATTTTTCCAGGGCAATCCCGGCAAAGGCAAAAATCGCGTGATAGGAGGGGGGTGCCGCATCCTCCTGGCCATCGCCAGAAAAATCCACCAGCAACTGACCATCCAGGTGGCCCATCCCCATATCAACTCCCCATTCGGTCAAACGCAACAGACCATTCTCCTGTTTGACAAGGGCAGAAAACCCTTGAAATTCCACATCTGCCAAACGACCTTTCTCCAAGCGCAACTGGCCATCCAGGCTGCGGACCAGCGGAGTTCCCTCCTCCATCGCGGCATCCAGGGTGATCGAGGCATCCAAACGGGCCACGCCGGAGAGATTCCACGGGCTTGCCTTGAGCCAATACTCTTTCAGCAGGGAGAGTTCCCACTCACCAGAGAGCTCCAGTTGCAGGGTGCGTTGCAGAGAACCGGACAAGCGCAGGCGGTTGTCCGGACGGCTGGCCAACAGTTCCGTTAATTGCCAGCCACGTTCGCCATCCTCGGTCTGTACATGGGTCGCTTCCCAATCCAACCGCAGGGGAACTCCGACCGGTTTGTGGAGCCCCAGGCGATGCAGAAAAAGGAGCATGGGGTGGCTGTCAGACCGATCCAGAGGCGTGGCGGGTGATGGGCCATCCTGTGCCGGTGTGGAAAGGGGTGGAAAAGAGAAGGCCGTTTGTGTCAGATCCAGACGACCATCCCAGTGCAGGGTATGGGGCCATTGGCCTTGCAGGTGGATGACACCCTGGGGCGTCTCTCCTGAAAGAAAAGGCATAAACAGATAAGGAAATTTTCTGAAATCAAACGTATTGATCGCGGTGATGGTCAGATCGATGTTTCCATCCAGGGCCGATGTTTGCGCCATGCCCTCCAAAGTGCCTTTGACATCCAGGATGGGTTTACCATCCACGTACAGGAAACACTCCTCGATCTGCAAGAGAGGACGCTCTTCTGCCACCTTCAGGCTCGACTTTTGCGTCAGAGCCAAATCGCTGGGGATACCCTCTCTCCTGAAATTTTTTTCTTTGGGGGATGGGATGTTGGGCTGTTGAGGAGCACGCCCGGAGCGGTCTGCTCCTGTGGTGGTTCCCATGGTCAATTTATCCAATTCCAGGCGGGAGGTGGTTTGCAATCCTTTTTGCAATGTTCCATTGAAGAGCGTGGAAAAATATCCCCGCGCACCACGGATGTCCACGGAGGCTGGCAGTTGGAACTCCTGGGTGCGGGCTGTGAACAAGTTGGAAAAATTGGCAAAAAAATTAATGAATTGTGGTAAACTGGTGGACTTGCCCTCCAGATTCAGCAGCAGAGGCATTTCGGCCAGTTCCAGGGAGGCTGGCAGTGGACCGATCTGGCCGGAGAGTGTAAAGGGGACAGATTGGAAGCGCGCCGAACTGGAAAATGGCGAGGCATGTGTTGAAGAGAGGGCGTGGATATTGGCATGAATGCGGTCAAAGACCAGAGATTGGCCGCTGGCATGTTTCCAGTTCAGCAGGCTCAAGTGGCCATTCTGGATTTTGATCTCCCCGACCACCCATTGGGAAAGCCCCCATCCCAGTTGTTGTTTCATGCGGTGATCGCTCTCTTTGAGACTCTCCTGCAACAGCTGCGCCAACCACCGGTCATCTTTCTGGACAATCGTCAGTTGGGGATTGGCAAAGGTCAGGGAGGAGATCTCTATGGGTTGACCCGTGTCGTGACGGCGGAAGAAAAAGGGGAGCGTGACACCCGCGCGCACGGTTTTGGCCGTGAACACGGGAGGAGCCATTTCTTGCAGGGCATGGATCCGCAGATTGCGCAGTTCCAGGGTAAACAGGCCCTCGGTGGGTACCAGGGTCAGGGATTCCAGAGAGACGGGATGACCGGTCACGCCCTCCAGTGCCGCCACGACTTGGGGGCGCAGATCCTCCACATCCACCAGCCAGTGAACCAGCAGGATCACCCCCAGGAAAAACAGCAAACCCAGGGCCCCCAGCAGATAGACGACGCGCGGCAGAGAGGTGCGGGGTGTCTGCCACCTCTGTGTTGCGACCGTTTTATCGACCAACATCATTGCGCGTACCGTGCGTTGGTCCCATTTTCAGGCCGTCAACCTCGTTTGAGCAGTTGGCTTTGCAGCAGTTGATTGACCAGAGCGGGGTTTGCCTTGCCTTGGCTGGCCTTCATGATCTGCCCCACCAGGAATCCAAACACTTTTGTTTTTCCCGCGAGATAGAGGCCAACATCTTCGGGATGGGCGTCCAAAACCTGTTCGATCACCTGCACGATGGCATCCTGATCGGTCACCTGCTGGAGTCCCTGTTGCCGGACGATCTGCTCAGGATCTCCCCCGTCGGTGAAGAGGATCTCGAAGATCTCTTTAGCCATTTTTCCTGAAAGGGTTCCGCGCTGAATCATGGCTAACAATTGGCCCAGGCGGTGGGCCGGTATCGGGGTGTGTTGAATCTCCCGATTGTCCCGGTTGAGCCGTCCACACAGCTCGACGGTCACCCAGTTGGCGGCGGCCTTGGGGTTGGGATGTCCCAAGTCGGCGGTATGCTGTGCCACCGCTTCAAAATAGTCTGCCAACTCCCGGCTGCTGGTCAACACCCCGGCATCGTAGGCCGAGAGTTGATACTGGGTCTGGAAGCGCACCGATTTGGCTTCGGGCAGCTCCGGCATGGTCTGGGCAACCGCTTCGATGCGTTCCGGGGTGATCCGCAGCGGCGGCAGGTCGGGCTCTGGAAAATAGCGGTAGTCGTGGGCATCCTCTTTGCCGCGCATGCTCCGACTGCTGTTGAGATCGGCATTCCACAGACGGCTCTCTTGAACCACCTGTTCACCGTGCTCAACCAACTCGATCTGGCGTTCCACCTCATAATCGATGGCCCGCATGACGTTGCGAATGGAGTTCAAATTTTTGAGTTCGCAACGGGTACCCAGGGTGGTTGTCCCCCGGAGTCGCACCGACACATTGGCGTCGCAGCGGAAGGAGCCCTCCTCCATGTTGCCATCGCAGACCTCCAGATAACGGACGATGGCGCGCAGTTTTTTGAGATATTCTCCGGCCTCGGCAGAGGAGCGGAGATCGGGCTCGGAGACAATCTCCATCAGGGGAGTGCCCGTTCGATTGAGATCCACCCAGGAGGCCCCCAGAATCCCTTCGTGGAGACTTTTGCCGGCATCCACCTCCATATGGATGCGCGTGATGCCGATGCGCTTGGAGGTTTTGTCTGTTGGGGAGTCGATCATCAGATGGCCCTGTTCCACGATGGGCAACTCATACTGGCTGATCTGATAACCGGCAGGCAGGTCGGGATAAAAATAGTTCTTGCGGGAAAATTCGCTGAACAGACGCAGTTGGCCGTGAATGGCCAAGCCGGTCTTGATGGCCATGTTGACCGCCTCTCGATTGAGAACCGGCAACACACCCGGAAAGGCTGCGCAGACCGGGCAAATCTGGCTGTTGGCCACGGCCCCGAATTGGTTGGGACAGCCGCAAAAAATTTTGGAACGGGTGCGCATCTGCGCATGGACTTCCAGGCCGATAACGCTTTCGTAGCGGGATGGGGGGGGGTGCTTCATACTGGACTCCGCAGATGCCAATCGGTGGCCTGTTGGAAGGCCTGTCCGGCGGTCAGAAGGGTACTCTCTTGCAGCGGACGGCCAATCAGTTGCAGACCGATGGGGAGGCTGTTTGCATCAAACCCGCACGGCAGGGAGATGGCGGGCAATCCGGCAAGATTGACATTGATGGTAAAGATGTCAGAAAGGTACATGCGCACGGGATCATTATTTTTTTCGCCGATCAAAAAGGCTGTTTCCGGTGTTGTGGGGGTCAAGAGCAGATCCACCTGGGCCAAGGCGGTCTGAAAATCGTCGGCGATGAGTCGGCGGACCTTTTGTGCCTTGCGATAGTAGGCATCATAGTAGCCGGAGGAGAGCACATAGGTACCCAGCATGATACGTCGCTTGACCTCTGCGCCAAACCCCTCGGCGCGGCTGCGGGCGTACATGTCTTGCAAATCTTTTGGATTTTCGCATCGATAGCCAAACCGCACCCCGTCATAGCGGGCCAGATTGGAGGAGGCTTCCGCTGGGGCGATCACATAGTAGGTGGGGATGGCATAGGGGGTGGAGGGCAGCGAGAGAGGGATGCACTGTGCCCCCAGGGCGCGAAAGGTGGTGATGGCCCGTTCCACGGCATCCCGCACGGCATCGGTCAGGCCTTCGGCAAAATATTCGGCGGGAATGCCGATGCGCAGACCCTGGACATGGGCCGTCAATGCCTCCGCATAGGAGGGCACGACGGCGTCGATGCTGGTGGAGTCCAGGGGGTCGTGGCCTGCCATGGATTGCAGGAGAAGGGCGGCGTCGGCGACACTGCGGGTCATGGGTCCGGCTTGATCCAGGGAGGAGGCGAAGGCGATCATGCCGAAGCGTGAGATGCGTCCGTATGTGGGTTTGAGTCCGGTGATGCCGGTCATGGCGGCGGGTTGACGGATGGAGCCGCCGGTATCGGTGCCGATGGCGGCCAGGCAGAGGCCGGCGGCCACGGCCACAGCCGAGCCACCGGAAGAGCCGCCTGGGGTGCGGGCCGGGTTCCAGGGGTTGCGGGCTGGACCGAAAAAGGAGGTTTCGTTGGAGGAGCCCATGGCAAACTCATCCATGTTGGTTTTGCCCAGCAGCACGGCACCGGCCTCTTTCAGTCGACGGGTAACGGTGGATTCGTAGGGGGGGCAAAAGGTGTGCAGCATTTTGGAAGCACACGTGGTGCGCAGGCCGTGCGTGCAAAAGAGATCCTTGACGGCCAGCGGCAGACCGGTGAGGGGCGTTCCGTCACCCCGTGCCAACCGCGCATCGGCGGCCTGGGCGGCGGCCAGCGCACCCTCCTCATCCACGGTGATATAGGCGTTGAGTTCAGGATTTTTCTGTTCAATGCGGGTCAGAAAAAAGCGTGTCAACTCCACCGAAGAGAGGGATCTTTTACGCAACAGATCGGCAGCGTGTGCCAGGGACAGGCGGGACAGCTCCACTGGACAAGAGACTCCTACTCGATGATTTTGGGAACGCGAAAATGGTACTGTTCGGTATCGGGGGCACAGGCCAGCAAGGCTTCGCGTTGGTCGCCGTTGCAGACCTGATCTTCCCGTTCCGGGAGGCGGATATCCACAGCGTGGGACATGGGCTCCACCCCCTCTGTGGGCAAGCCGTTCAACGTTTCCATCAGGGTCAGGATGCGAGAGAGTTGCTCGGCGCAGGGGTCCAGCTCCTCCGGAGAGAGCTGCAGGCGGGCCAGGCGGGCCACATTTTGGACAGTTCGGGTGTCAATGGACATGATCTTGGACGATCCAACCGTTGAACAAAAAGGCGATGCACAGGGCACCATGGGGGAAATGCTACTCCATTCCGGCTGAAAAGACAATGGCAAAACTGCCCCACCCCGACGACAATTGCCTGGAGGCAAGCCCTTTCCGCTTGACGGAGGCTCAGGGTGCTGATACCGTCCACGCCAAGCTTGTTGTCAACACTCCCATGCGATACCACCTTGAGGATTTCATGACGATTAAAAGGCGACTCGTGTGGATGTTGTGGGTGCTGCTGGGCATGGTGGCCAGTGCCCTGGCAGAGCCCCAGGCCGGTGAACGGCGGTTGTTTGATGGCATGGCATTTGTCTGGGTGCCTGGCGGCACTTTCCAGATGGGGTGTGGTCCCTGGACAGACGAATGCACGGAGGCGTGGGAAAAACCCGTTCATGAGGTTACCCTCTCCGGTTTTTGGCTGGGAGAGAGGGAAGTGACCCAGGGAGAGTGGCGTGCTGTCATGGGGTTGAATCCATCCAGTTTCAGCAGCTGTGGGGATGACTGCCCCGTGGAGCAGGTATCCTGGGAGGATGCCCAACGTTTCATTCAAAAACTGAATGCCCGAGGGGAGGGAATGTACCGCTTGCCCACCGAGGCGGAGTGGGAGTATGGCTGCCGGTCGGCGGGCAAGGCGGAAAAATATGCGGGAGGCGGGGATCTGGAGGGGCGGGCCTGGTATCACAAAAACAGCAACCGCACGCCGCATCCTGTGGGCAGACGGGTGGCCAACGGTCTGGGCCTGCTGGACATGAGCGGCAATCTCTACGAGTGGGTATATGACGGCTTTGCGGCCTACCCCGACCAGGCGCAGCA